>JALZDD010000710.1 GCA_030862715.1 Actinomycetota bacterium
CCTCGCGCACCCGTGGCGCGGGCAGGCGCAGCGCGTCGTCGGCGGCGGCGCAGTCGGCACAGAGCTGCGCGGGGCTGTCGAGGTCGTCGTACGGAACGCGCATGGCTGTCATGCAAACGACGGTAAGCACTACCAATCAGTAGCAGAAGGCCGACTCAACGGTAATATTTCATCTCCTGTCTACGGTCGAGCCTTAACGTCGCCCGAGGTCTCGCCGGTAGGGTTCCGCGCATGTCCGGTTCACTCCTGATCGCAGGCTCCATCGCCACTGACCACCTGATGAGCTTCGGCGGAAAGTTCGCCGATTCGCTGGTCGCCGACCAGCTCGACAAGCTCTCGGTGAGCTTCCTGGTCAACGACCTCGAGATCCGCCGCGGTGGCGTCGGCGCCAACATCTCCTTCGGCCTGGCCAACCTCGGCCTGGCGCCGGTGCTCGTGGGCGCGGTCGGCGAGGACTTCGCCGACTACCGCTCCTGGCTCGAGCGCCACGGCGTCAACTGCGACCACCTGCACGTCTCCGAGACGCTGCACACCGCGCGGTTCGTGTGCACCACCGACACCGCGATGGCGCAGTTCGCCAGCTTCTACCCGGGCGCGATGGCCGAGGCGCGCGAGATCGAGCTCGGCCCGATCGCCGACAAGGTCGGCGAGCCGTCGTTCGTGCTGATCGCGCCGGACGACCCCGACGCGATGAAGCGTCACACCCAGGAGGCGCGCCAGCGCGGCTACACCTTCATCTCCGACCCGAGCCAGCAGCTCGCCTTCGGCGACGGCGAGCTCATCCGCGAGCTCGTCGACGGCGCCGCCTACCTGTTCACCAACGAGTACGAGTCGCACGTCCTCCAGCAGAAGACCGGCTGGTCCGCCGACGAGGTCCTCGCGCGCGTCGGCACCCAGGTCACCACGCTCGGCAAGGACGGCGTACGCATCCAGCGCAAGGGCGAGGACGCGATCGAGCTGCCGGCCGCGAAGAACGTCAACGCCGTCGAGCCCACCGGAGTCGGCGACGCCTTCCGGGCCGGCTTCCTGGCCGCGCTTGCCTGGGACTGCGAGCTCGAGCAGGCCGCCGAGGTCGGCTGCGTCCTCGCCGCCTACTGCGTCGAGACCGTCGGCCCGCAGGAGTACTCGTTCACCGCCGAGGAGTTCGTCGCCCGGGTCCGTGAGTCCTACGGCGACACCGCCGCGGACCAGATCGCCCCGCACATCAAGGCCTGAACTTCTCAGCTCAGACGGCGTATCCGATAGACGGGTACGCCGTCTTCTGCTTCCACCTCGCCGACGAACTCCTGGCCGCGCATGCGGGCCCAGGCGGGTACGTCGTGGTGGGCTGCCACGTCGTCGGCCGCGACGGCGATGATCTCGCCGACCTCGACGTCGCCGAGGTGGCGGCCGAGCTCGATGATCGGGCGCGGGCAGGCCTGGCCGCGGCAGTCGAGGGTGACGGTCGGCGCGCTCACAGCCCGGCCTCGGTGCGTAGGTCCTTGACGATCCCGGGCAGTGCGTCGAGCACGCGCTCCACATCCTCTCGCGTCGTGTCGCGGGTCAGCGATAGCCGAACGTTACCGTGTGTCAGCGCTCCCATGGCAGCAAGCACTCGAGAGGGCTCGCGGGTGTCGGAGGTGCAGGCCGAGCCGCTGGCGACACCCGCACCGATGCGGTCCAGCGCGGTCACCAGAGCCTCGCCGTCGACGTACAGCGCCGAGAAGGTGACCAGGTGGGGGAGTCGGTCCTCGGAGGGGCCGGCGACGTCCACGTCCGGGATCTCCGTCCGGACGCGCTCCCTGACCAGCGCGACCAGCTCGTGCTGGCGGGCGTTGACCTCCTCGCGCTCGGCGACGACCGCCTGGAGCGCCGCCGCGGCCGCCAGCGCACCGGGGATGTTCGTGAACCCCTGATCCGTACGCGACCACTCATCGCCCGGGAACGGCCAGCGCCACTGGGCGGACCGGCGCACGATCAGCACTCCCACGCCACCGGGGCCACCCCACTTGCGGGCCGAGCCGGCGATCGCGTCTCCGACCGAAGGCATCGGCAGCCGCCCCATGGCGGCGCCGGCGTCGACGAAGAGAGACGCCGGGCCGGCGGCGGAGGCGACCTCGTCGAGGGGCTGGAGCGTGCCGACCTCGTGGTTGGCCTGCTGGACGGCGATCACGTCGACATCCCCGGCCTGCACCGCGTCACGCACGGCGGCCACCTCGACCCGGGCCTCGCCGTCGACGGCCAGCTCGGTGACGGGGGAGCGCTGCGACCATCGTGCGGCGTCGATGACGGCCTGGTGCTCGACGGCACTGTGACCGATGCCACGTGACCCGAGCCCCAACAGGCCCGCGTGCACGGCGGCGGTCCCCGACGATGTGAAAAGCACCTCATCTCGACGCACGCCCAACGCCTCGGCGACGACCTCGCGGGCGTTCGAGAGCAGCAGCCCGGCGTTACGCGCCGGCCGGTGGAGGCGGCGGGGATCGGCGTACCCCTGCTCCGCCGCGGCGAGCAGCACTTCCCGCGCGGCGGGATGGAGCGGTTCGGCCGATGCGGCGTCGAGGTAGGTGAAGCGGTCGGTCACAGAACCCAACGGTAGCCGTACGCGACATGAGGAACCCCTGAAGATGAATCCGGAGGCGCTCGCGGTAGTCTGCCGACATCTGAGTGTTCGCATGAGAGAGAGGCTCGTAGTGGGTCTGCACTTGCCAGGGGCCGGAACGACTCCGTCCCACGCCCGCGCCCGACGTGGTGCGCTGGTGGCGACGCTGACGGCCGGCGCCCTCCTGCTGAGTGGCTGTTCGGACGAGGCGGCGCGTTTCGGCTTCCCCGAGCCACGTTCTGAGCAGGGGGAGCACAACCTCGCCCTGTGGCAGGGCGCATGGATCGCCGCGTTGATCACGGGTGTCCTGACCTGGGGGCTCATCTTCTGGGCGATCTGGCGCTACCGGCGCCGCAGCGACGCCGACATCCCGGTCCAGACGCGTTACAACCTGCCGTTGGAGATCTTCTACACGATCGCCCCGGTTCTGATGGTGATCGTGTTCTTCGACCACACCGTCAAGGTCCAGAACGAGATGCTGGACAACGGCAACCCGACCAACGTGATCGAGGTGACCGGCCAGCAGTGGCAGTGGACCTTCAACCACGGCATCGGTGAGCCCGACGTGAGCGCGGACGAGAACCTAGTCGACGACGAGTTCGCCTACGACAGCTACGGCTACGTCGTGGGCACCGGCTCGCACATCCCGACGCTGGTCCTCCCGGAGAAGACCACCACGCGGTTCAACCTGCGCTCGGCCGACGTCATCCACAACTTCGGTATCCCGGACTTCGGCATGAAGATGGACGTCATCCCGGGTCGGGTGAACCACTACTCGATCACCACGAAGGAGGCCACGGCCACCTTCGACCCGAGCGCGGAGGACCTCATCGAGGGCACCACCTTCCGCGGCGCCTGCTACGAGCTCTGCGGCGTCTACCACGCCCGGATGATCTTCAAGGTCGCGATCCTCTCCGAGAGCGACTACAAGTCCTACGTCGACACGCTGGCGCAGAACGGCTTCGAGGCCGAGCGCCCGCTGCTCGGTGGTGGCAAGTCCACCCGCCCCGCCGACGACATCCCCACTCACAACGAGGAGGAGGGCGAGTGACCGCCACCGCTGCGCGCCCGGTCACCGAGGGCCGCAAGCCGCTCGGAACGCAGATCTACCAGCTGCTGACCACCACCGATCACAAGCTGATCGGCAAGATGTACCTGGTCACGTCGTTCGTCTGGTTCCTGATCGGCGGCCTGATGGCGCTGCTGATGCGCTCGGAGCTGGCGTTCCCGGGACAGCAGGTCGTCAACGACGAGCTGTTCAACCAGCTGTTCACGATGCACGGCACGATCATGCTGCTGATGTTCGCGACGCCGCTGTTCGCGGGCTTCGCGAACGCCATCATGCCGTTGCAGATCGGTGCGCCTGACGTGGCGTTCCCGCGCTTGAACGCCTTGTCGTTCTGGCTGTTCCTCTTCGGCTCGACGATCGCGGTTTCGGGGTTTCTCACGCCGCAGGGCTCGGCATCCTTCGGCTGGACGGCCTATCAGCCCCTTGCCGACGACACCTTCACCCCCGGCGTGGGCGGAAACCTGTGGTTCGTCGGCCTGGGCATGAGCGGTTTCGGCACGATCCTCGGCGCCGTGAACTTCATCACCACGATCATCACGATGCGTGCGCCGGGCATGACCATGTTCCGGATGCCGATCTTCACCTGGAACACCCTGGTCACCGCGCTCCTCGCGCTGATCGCGTTCCCGATCCTCGCGGCCG
>JALZDD010000761.1 GCA_030862715.1 Actinomycetota bacterium
CGGTGATGAACGTCCAGGAGGCGACCGCGAAGGCGCTGCTGGTCGACGCAGGAGAACTCTCAGAGGCCCAGCGCGCGGGTGACGTGCTCGCGGCCAACGCTGCCTTGATGGACGCCTTCAACACCGACGTCCGCCCCCTCCTCGCCGACCTGCGCCAGAACATGGGCCTCGATGCCGACCCGATCGCGGCCTACCACCGTTCCGGCTACGCCGAGCGGATCCGCGCCGAGCGCGTAGGCGGCGAGCACGCCGGCTGGGGGGCCTGACCAGCCGTCGCCAGTCCACCTCCTTGCGAACACCAACTCCCACACCAAGACAGGGACCATGACCACTCCCGCACACGCAGTCGTCTCCGAGCTGCTCGCGCGCAGCAACCGGCTCGGAGCCGACCGCCGCAACACCAACTACGCCGGCGGCAACACCTCAGCCAAGGGCACCGCGACCGACCCGGTGACGGGCCAGGACGTCGAGCTGCTCTGGGTGAAGGGCTCCGGCGGTGACCTCGGCACCCTCAAGGAGAGCGGCCTCGCCGTGCTCCGGCTCGACCGGATGCGCGCCCTCGTCGACGTCTACCCGGGCGTCGAGCGCGAGGACGAGATGGTCGCCGCCTTCGACTACTGTCTGCACGGCAAGGGCGGTGCGGCACCGTCGATCGACACCGCGATGCACGGGCTCGTCGACGCCGCCCACGTCGACCACCTCCACCCCGACTCCGGCATCGCAATCGCGACGGCCGCCGACGGCGAGAACCTCACCAAGGAGATCTTCGGCGACCAGGTCGTCTGGGTGCCGTGGCGCCGCCCCGGCTTCCAGCTCGGTCTCGACATCGCCGAGATCAAGGCGAAGAACCCGCAGGCCGTCGGCTGCGTCCTGGGCGGTCACGGCATCACCGCATGGGGCGAGACCTCCGAGGAGGCCGAGAAGAACTCGCTCTGGATCATCGACACGGCCGCCGCCTACATCGAAGAGCACAGCAAGGCCGAGCCGTTCGGT
Source organism: Actinomycetota bacterium (assembly GCA_030862715.1). Next base: position 994 of record JALZDD010000761.1, read on the forward strand.
CCCGCGCTCGAGGGCTACGCGGCGCTGGCGGAGGAGGAGCGGCGTACGAAGGCGGCTGCTCTGGCCCCCACGATCCGCGGCATCGCCTCGGCGGACCAGCCGATGGTCGGCCACTTCAACGACTCCGAGGTGGTCCTCGACTTCCTCGCCCACGAGGCCCACCCGCGCCTGGCCGAGCTCGGCACCTCCTGCCCCGACCACTTCCTGCGCACCAAGGTCAAGCCGCTGGTCCTCGACCTCCCGGCCGACGCCACCGTCGAGGAGTCGATCGCCCGCCTCAAGGAGCTCGCGGTCGGCTACCGCGCGGACTACCAGGGCTACTACGACCGGCACGCCGACACTCACAGCCCCGCGATCCGCGGCAAGGACCCGCTCATCGTCCTGGTCCCCGGCGTCGGCATGTTCTCCTTCGGTAAGAACAAGCAGACCGCCCGGGTGGCGGGGGAGTTCTACGTCAACGCGATCAACGTGATGCGCGGTGCCGAGGGGCTCTCGACGTACGCCCCGATCGACGAGTCGGAGAAGTTCCGGATCGAGTACTGGGCGTTGGAGGAGGCCAAGCTCCAGCGGATGCCGGCGCCCAAGCCTCTCGCGACCAGGGTCGCCCTGGTCACCGGCGCCGCCTCCGGCATCGGCAAGGCCACCGCGAAGCGGCTCGCCGCCGAGGGTGCCTGCGTCGTGATCGCCGACCTCGACCTCGCCAAGGCGCAGGCCGCGGCCGCCGAGATCGGGGGCCCTGACGTCGCCGTGGGCCTCGCCGCCGACGTCTCCGACGAGGCCGCCGTGCAGGCGATGTTCGATGCCGCGGTGCTCGCCTTCGGCGGTGTCGACCTGGTCGTCAACAACGCCGGGCTGTCGCTGTCGAAGTCGCTGCTGGAGACCACCGAGCGCGACTGGGACCTGCAGCACGACGTGATGGCCAAGGGCTCGTTCCTCGTCTCCAAGGCTGCCGCGAAGGTGCTGATCGAGCAGGAGATGGGCGGCGACATCGTCTACATCTCCTCGAAGAACTCGCTCTTCGCTGGGCCCAACAACGTCGCGTACGGCGCGGCCAAGGCCGACCAGGCCCACCAGGTCCGGCTGCTGGCCGCCGAGCTCGGTGAGCACGGCATCAAGGTCAACGGCATCAACCCCGACGGCGTGGTCCAGGGCTCCGGCATCTTCGCCGGCGGCTGGGGCGCCAAGCGCGCCGAGGTCTACGGGGTCAAGGAGGAGGAGCTCGGCAAGTTCTA
>JALZDD010000807.1 GCA_030862715.1 Actinomycetota bacterium
ACACCCCGCTGGGTGAGGACGGCGACTCCGAGTTCGGCGACCTGATCGAGGACTCCGAGGCGATCGTCCCGGCCGACGCGGTCTCCTTCACGCTCCTCCAGGAGCAGCTGCACGCGGTGCTCGACACCCTTTCCGAGCGTGAGGCCGGCGTCGTGAGCATGCGCTTCGGCCTGACCGACGGTCAGCCGAAGACTTTAGACGAGATCGGCAAGGTCTACGGGGTCACCCGCGAGCGCATCCGTCAGATCGAGTCCAAGACGATGTCGAAGCTGCGACACCCGTCCCGTTCGCAGGTTCTGCGCGACTATCTCGACTGATTCTGGCTAAGATCACCTCGAACGCCTTCCCGGACTTCTGGGAGGGCGTTCGCCATTTCCGCAGACTCGCCCGCCACGACTGCGGATTCGGCTAGGTTGCACGGGTCGGTTTGTCCGTGTCCCGGGAGGTCTTCTCGTGCCTATGCGTCTCTCACGTCCACACCGGCCGGCCCTGGCCGCGGCCGCAGCGCTGCTCGGCGGCATGCTCGTCGCGGTGCCGATCACGGCGGTGGCCTCCGCTTCTGAGCCCGACTGGAACGCCTGCCTGGAGGGCACCACCGACCGACAGGCCGTCTTCGAGCGAGCAGCGGAGACCAGCGGGGTGCCGGCCGACGTGCTGCTCGCGGTCTCGTACATGGAGTCGCGCTGGGATGCCCACGGGAAGGCACCGAGCACCTCGGGAGGCTACGGGCCGATGCACCTGACCGACCTGCCGGCCCTCGCGAAGGACACCGAGGCGCATCCCGACCCGCTCGGCAAGGGCGATGGCTCCAACCAGGCCCGCACCACGCGCCAGCGCGAGGAGGCGGTCAGGCTCGGGGAGGTCGAGACGCTGCGTACGGCCAACGACATCACGGGGATCCCGGTCGTCGACCTGCGCGAGGACGCGGTCGCCAACATCTGTGGCGGCGCGGCGGTGCTCGCCGACTACCAGGAGGCCGCGGGCGGGGCCGAGACTCTGGCGGACTGGAGTGCGGCGGTCGGCCGTTACAGCGGGGCCGCCGACGAGGCGACCGCACTGAAGTTCGCGCGGCAGGTGTTCGCGACGCTGAGCGCGGGGGAGTCGCGTACGACCAACGACGGCCACCAGGTCACACTGGCCGCGAAACCCGTCGCTGCCAGTGAGGAGGCGATCGGACGGCTCGACCTCGCCGAGACCGACACCGGGGAGATGGTCGAGTGTCCGGCGGTGCTCGGTTGCGAGTCGCTGCCGGCGCCCTACGAGCAGACCGGCGACACGATCGGCGACTACGGCAACCACGACCTCGCCAGCCGGCCCGAGGAAGGTTCGGTCGACTACATCGTCATCCACGACACCGAGACCTCCTACGACGGCACGGTGAGGCTGGTCCAGGACCCGACCTACCTCGGCTGGCACTACACGCTGCGCTCGGTCGATGGCCACGTCGCTCACCACATCCCCGGCAAGGACGTCGGCTGGCACGCCGGCAACTGGTACGTCAACAGCCACTCGATCGGGCTGGAGCACGAGGGGTACGCCGCCAACGGCGCCTGGTACACCGAGGCGATGTACCAGACCTCGGCCACTCTGGTCGGCTACCTGGCCCAGAGCTATGGGATCCCGCTGGACCGGGCCCACATCATCGGCCACGACCAGGTCCAGGGCGTCGCGCCGGCCAACGTCGCCGGGATGCACTGGGACCCGGGTCCCTACTGGGACTGGAGCCATTACTTCGACCTGCTGCGGTCGCCGATCAAGGCCGACCGGAAGTCGCGCAGCGAGATCTGGACGGTCAACCCGGACTTCGACACCAACACCGGCAACGTGATGACCGGCTGCACCGACGCGGGAGTCCAGTGCCCGAGCGACCGAGGCACCAACTTCGTCAACGTCTACTCCGAGCCCTCCACCGACGCTCCGCTGCTGTCGGACACCGTGGTCGGCGGCTCCGCCAAGGTCTCCAACTGGGGCCCGCGCCTCGCGGCCGGGCAGAAGGTCGTCGTCAACGACCGGACCCGCTCGACGTGGTGGGGAGTCTGGTTCGGTGGCAAGCAGGGCTGGATCCAGAACCCCCGCGACGTACTGCTGCCCTCCGACGGCAAGGTCGTCGCCCCGAAGGCGGGCATCACCACGAAGATCTACGGCACCGCCTACCCGACGAAGGCCAGCGACTACCCGGACGGGGTCACGCCGCGGACGATCGCGCCGCTGCAGTACACGATCCCCGCAGGTCAGAAGTACGTCCTGGCCGACGCGACCGTGCCGACCGACTACTACAAGGCGGTCAACTTCGACTGCGCCACCGTCGACGGCGTCCCCGACTGCATCGTGATCACCGGCGGCACGACCTACTACCAGATCTGGTTCAACCACCGGATCGCGTACGTCATGGCCGACGACGTCACAGTCACCAACGGCTGAGTCTCGTCGCCCACAACTACATTCTCGGCCGCCAGAACCACCGATTCGGCGGGGGAGGTCAGGTGATGAACAGCCCCACGACCCAGGTGATGGTGGCGAGGGTGGCGGCGGTGGCGTCGATCAGGATGAACAGGCCCATCGCCTTCAGGGCGGTCCAGGTGGAGGCCCAGGCGACGCTCGCGTCACCGCCGTGACGACGGAGCTCGGCGAGGAACACGCCGACGGGGAAGCCGACGAAGACGCCGACGACGGGGATCACGAAGAAGCCGATGATGGCCAGGATCGCGCCGACGATCTGGGTGGACAGCGGCATCCCGGAGTCCTTGAGGCGCTTGCCGGGGATGGCGTACTTGGTGATCAGCCCGATGGCGATGAAGGCGGCCGAGATGCCGAAGATCACCCACCCGGTGGACTCTCCCAGCCAGATGGCCCAGCCGAGGATCGCGGCGGCGACGAGCAGCGCACCGCCGGGGAGGACAGGGACGATGATGCCGGCGATGCCGAAGGCGATGACCAGCGCGACGAGAACTTCGACGAGACTCACGGAGCGAACCCTAGCCCCGTGGCACCGCGAAGATCTACGGCACCGCCTACCCGACGAAGGCCAGCGACTACCCGGACGGGGTCACGCCGCGGACGATCGCGCCGCTGCAGTACACGATCCCCGC
>JALZDD010000817.1 GCA_030862715.1 Actinomycetota bacterium
CCGCCGAAAGTGCGCCAGTGCACCTCCGAACTCGTCAGCCAGGTGACGAGCGAGGTCACGGCCAAGACAAGTGCCGCGGCAGGGAACAGTCGCTTGGCACGGCGCGCGTAAAAGCGTGGCAGCGAGACCCGAGTTGTCTTCTCGACCTCGCGGATCAGCACTCCCGTGATCAGGAACCCCGAGATGACGAAGAAGATGTCCACCCCGATGAACCCGCCGGGCAGGAAGGCCGCGCCGGCATGGTAGATCAGCACGGTGCCGATGGCGATCGCGCGGAGCCCCTCGATGTCGAGACGCAGGCCGTCGGCGGGAGGCGCCGGGTGAGTCGGCGTCGGCGACGGTGACGCTGGTGGGGGAGTGGTGGTCAGGGTCACCGGGGTGATTCCGTCCGATCCTGGGCTGTGGGGGCCGCTCCAATAATGGGGCGGAAGCAGGTTACCCGGTGATATGCTCCGGGCTGCAAAAGTACGGCAGGATGTGGCGATCTTGATCTCAGGCAAGTGACACGCCTTCGAGCGGGGGCTCGCTCCTAGCGGAGACGATGTGACGAGAAAGACCCTGAGATCAGATGACATCACAGCCCTTCGTGGGTGACCTGGGCCAGCTTCCGATCCTGCGAGGCGCTCATGGCCAGGACCGGCCAGACCTGGTTCGTATCGCGGCCGAGCTGGACCGCACCTGGGTCGCGGCGTCCACCGTAGGACGGGTCGCCAAGCGGATGGACTCACTCGCCAGCCAGGAGCTGATGAGGATCTACGCTCGTCAGCTCGTCGGGCCTCGTGCAGCGCGGTGGGCAGCGGCTCTTGCGCATTGCGTCGGGGTGGCCCCCAAGAGCGCCGACGAGCTCGATGATGCGCTCGAGACGCTGCTGGAGATCGCGAAGCGCGACCCTCAGCTGTTGGAGCGTCACGAGGGCGAGCTCCTGTGTCACCTGCTGGTCGAGCGTGGTCGTGGCGAAGACTTTGCCGCCGTCCTGCCGCACATTCGGCTCGATGACGAAGCCCGGGAGCACGCGGCGGTCGATCTCGCGAACCCGGCCGTGCGGCCAGCGTCGACCGAGGGGGCGTGGCTTCGTCAGATCAACGACACGGTCATGTCCGGCCTCGCTCCGCTCACCCTCGAGCCAGCCGCTGACGGAGCCTGTCCGTTCGACCGTCTTGCTGCGAGCATCGAGCCTGGGGTCGTCACAGGTCCGCGGGTCACGGTCGTCATCAGCTCCTTCCAGCCAGGAGCAGAGCTCCTGGTGTCTGTGCGCTCCATCGTGGCTCAGACCTGGCGAGACCTCGAGATCCTGGTCGTCGACGACGCCTCTGGTGACGACTTCGAGGGCATCTATGCGGAGGCGACCGCCTTGGACTCGCGGGTTCGGGTGATCACCCAAGAGCACAACGGTGGCACGTACGTCGCTCGCAACCGCGCGATCGACGAAGCCACCGGCGTCTACGTCACGTTCCAGGACTCCGATGACTGGGCGCACCCGGAGCGCATCGAGCGCGAGGTGGCCGCACTGGAGTCACAACGGTCGATCGTGGCCGTTCGTACGATGGCCCTGAAGCTGTCCGACGACTTGATCGTGTCGCGGCGCCAGAACGTCGCCCGACAGGCAGTCGCACCGACCCTGATGTTCCGCAAGGACCAGGTCTGGCCGCTTCTCGGCTCCTTCGACCCGGTTCGGAAAGCCGCCGATACGGAGTTCCACTTCCGTATCGAGGCGGTGTTCGGCGACGGAGCCGTGGTGGACCTCGATGAGCCTCTTCAGTTCATGAGGATGAGCGCTGGGAGCCTGTCTCGAGACGAGTTCCGCAGAGGGTGGCGGCACCCGGCGAGGATGGTCTACAGATCGGCCCTGCTGGCTTGGCACGACGAGATCCGGCACGGAGCCTCGCCGTTCCTCGGGCGCGACAGGAGAGCGTTCCCGGCGACCAGGCGCTTCCAGTTGGCGCAGGACCCCTCGCCCGAGTACGACGTCGTTGTCCTCGGGGACTGGCGACAGGACGGGCCGCGTCAACGTGAGGCGGCCGACTGGATCGCTCGCCTGGCCTCCTCGCGGGCAGGCATCGCAGCGCCGCGTATCGCGGTCGTTCATGTCGAGTCCCTGAACTTCGAGCGATTCCGGTCCGACCGCTACATCGAGCCGGTGCAGGACCTGATCGCGCGCGGTGCCGTCGAGGGCGCGAGCTGGGACGACAGCCTTGTTGCCAAGACGGTCGTCTGCATCGACCCGACGACCCTCTCCTTCCCGCCGCGCCTCGAGACCGGCATCCGGGCGGAGTCGGCCGTGATCATCACCGATCGAGACGAGTACGTCGCGGACGTGCCGCTGCTGACGTACGACCGTGGCTATGTCGAGTCCATGGTTCGCACAGCCTTCGGTGCCGAGCCCATGTGGAGCGTGCGGGAAGGCGGGGCTGGGCCAGAGTCCCTGGGGCGGGTCACGCGCGCGCCGTTCCCGGCTGCGGTGGCTCCTCGCAAGGCGCCGAGCCTACGGTCGGGTCGGGGCAGCGTCGTCGTCTCGCTGTCGACAGTGCCGAGCAGGGCCGAGCTCGACCGTGCCGTGGGTGTCGCGCACTCCCTGGTGGAGTCGGGGTTCGACGTTCGAATGCGCGGTGTTCCCTATGTGCGCGCCTGGATCCTGGAGAGCCTCAAGGGCCGCGCGTTGCCGGTCATCTTCGACGTCGGCCAGACCACTGACTCGGTGATGTTCGCAACGGCCGAGCATGTCGTCATCACCCAGACGCAGCAGACGGTGGTCCAGCGTCTGGCGGCCGAGGCAGCAGCCTCGGGTGCGGTTGCGCATGTCCCGGCAGGGAGCAGGATCGAGGCGCCCGCTAACAGCTATCTTGCGGCCGAAGACCTCGTGGACGCGATGACCAATGCGCGCGAGGTCTCGCAGATCGCGACCGTGCCAGGGGCTGAGCCCCCTGAGGCCGCCCTGTGGGCCTGGTTCGACGAGATCTGCGGTGGAGATGTCGCGCTGACCGGCTGATCCTCAGAGCCGGTCTGCTCCTGCTCGCTTGGCGGCCTCGAAACGAGCTGCGTCGATAGCGGCGAGGACACGGCGCTCGGTCAGTTCCACGCGGGCTGCCGTCGCCAGGGTGTGGTCGTTGATGGACCCGTTGACCTGGGTGTTGGCGCGTCCCCACGCCCTGGTCACCAGAAGGGTGGCGCTGCCGAACCCGGCGACGGCGAGTCCGAGCGCCGCCAGCGCAGCCTGCTCTTGCCCCACGATGGCCAGAGCGGTGGTGGCAAGGCTGAGAACCAGGCCTCCCGCAGCAAGGGTCTTTGACAGGGTGAGACGTGTGGGGACGCGTGCCACGGTAGTAGCTCCTCGGGTGACGCATGGGGCAGCCAGATGCTGCCGGGGGTGTGCCGAAGGATACCTGTGGGGGTGCCCTTTGCGCTGTTCGTCAGTGGAGTCGAATCGCCTCGGGTGACATGTAGCCGTTGCCTGGCGTTCATCTGCACATCGTCTGGCGGGCGCTCGCAGTCATCCGACGCGGCTACGCTCGCGCGGTTCGCCACCGTCGGTGGCCCGTTTCGTGATCCCCCAGGAGCTCTCCGTTGTCCTCGTTGCGCCATCACCCGGTACTGCGGTCCGCGGCCCGCCGTCTTCCCGACCCGCTCAAGGAGCAGATCAGGGCGGCGCTGGCCCGCCGGGAGCGACGCGGCCGCAAGCCGGTCATCGGGCTCGCGGGGTTCTTCGGGGCGGGCAACTACGGCGACGAGCTGTTCCTGTCGGTCTATGAGCAGTACTTCGGTGAGGAGTTCGAGCTGCGGGTGCTCGCCGACAACATGACCAAGCCCTACTACGACCGGCCGCTGCCAGAGATCGTCGACGAGGTGGACGCCATCCTCATCGGCGGCGGGGACATCCTGCAGTCGTGGCAGGCCGACCCGCGCTACTTCAACCACAAGATGCTGGCCAAGCCCGTCTTCGTGGTCGGTATCGGGGTGCCGATCTACCGCAACACCGAGATCAAGCCCCACATCATCGAGAGGCACAAGAAGTTCCTCGAGCACCCGAACGTGAAGTTCATCGGCGTACGCGACCAGCCGACCGCCGACTGGATCCTCGAGAACATCTCCGCCGAACTGGACATCAAAGTCGCCCCCGACATGGTCTGCGCGTTGGACCTTCCCCCGGCGACCAAGCCCGAGGGGGCGCCGATCCTCGGGGTGGTCACCCGCTACCGCCCCAACCTGGACGAGCCCGACGACTACTCGCGCGTCGAGGAGATGGCCGGCAAGGCGATCGCGGAGGGGTGGCGCGTACGTCATCTCATCCTCGGCACGATGGAGGTCGGTCGCCGCGATGTGGCCAACGCCGACGACCTCGACATCCCGGGCAAGGAGGTCGTCTACACCGAGGACCTCGACGAGCTCACCCGGGCGATCGGGGAGTGCACCGCGTTCGCGAGCATGAAGTTCCACGGCTCGGTGGTGGCCACGATGTACGGCGTGCCGTCGATCGTGATGATCGC
>JALZDD010000818.1 GCA_030862715.1 Actinomycetota bacterium
CCTCAGTGGCTCAGGGGGCTGACGGCGTGACCGAAAGCCCCCAAAGTGTCTGCTTCGGGGCTCGACATGGTCCGCAGGCTACCGCAGCGCCCGGCCGGCGTACGCGACCTGGCGGTCGGCAGCCTGGCCGCGCTTCCACGTACGGAAGCTCTCCTCGGTGTTCCCGCGGCGCCAGTAGCCGGAGATCGAGAGGTCGCCGCGCGGCACCCCACGATCGCGCAGCAGGTAGGGACGGATCCGCTGCATCGTGACCTCGGCCTCGCCGTGAACGAAGGCGTGCACCCGGCCGAGCAGCCAGGGCAGCTCGCGGACGACGACCTCCAGGGGCGGGTCGACGGTGGCGTCCAGCCAGCGCACCTCGACCCCGGCCGGCGCCTCCACCTGCTGGAGATGCTCCGCAGAGGGCACCTCGATCACGGCGTAGCCGACCGCGTCGGCCGGCAGCCCCGCCAGCGCCGCCCGGATCGCGGGCAGACCGGACTCGTCGCCGACGAGCAGGTGCCAGTCGGCGGCCGGGTCCGGAGCGTACGTCCCACCCGGCCCGCGCACGGTGAGCACGTCGCCCGGACCGGCCGTCGCCGCCCACCGACCGGCGACGCCCTCGTCGCCGTGGTGCACGAAGTCGACGGCCAGGGTGCCCTCGGCGACCGAGGGGTCCAGCGCCGTATAGGTGCGGCAGACGGTCGAGCTGTCGCCGACCGGGATCTCCAGACGCACGAACCGGTCGGTGCACACGCTGCCCTCGAACGCGGAGAGGTCCTCGGCGCGGAAATGGACGCGGGTCATCCCAGCACTGAGACGCCGGGTAGACGTGACCACGACCCGTGTCTCCGGCTTTGTCTCCGGCTTCACCGCGCGAAACATGAGGGGAGCCTAACCTAATTTCCGAGAAATGCGGATGACGCCTCGCGGACTGCCCTAGAGTTGCGCCGTGCTCTACTCCGCCGGGTTCGAGTTCGAGTATGCCCTGGTGACGGAGTCGCCCGACGTAGGCGCGGGCACGCTTCGCGACGCGGGCACCTTCCATGACTTCGGGGATCTCGACTTCGACACCCTCCAACGCGCCCTTGCCGACGGCTCCGGCACCACCGACGACGGCCTCGTCCGTGGTGACCTGGGGATCAAGAGCGGCTACTGGTACCTCGAGGGCGACGAGCGGTTCGACGCCGAGGGCACCTTCACGACGATGCTGGTCAAGGGCGTCGAGATCCGCACCCCGATCTGCTCGAGCACCACCGAGGCCGCCGATCGATTGATCGAGCTGCAGGACGACATCGCCAAGCGCCTCGCTCCCCTCGGCCTGCAGCTGGGCATCGTCGGCTTCAACCCCGTCCGCGAGACGTACGTCCTCGACCCGCCGCTCAACGAGTGGGAGCGGACGATGCGGGCCGAGCATCGTGAGTACGACCACGCCGAGGTCTCCAATCTGAGCTACGGCCCCGACATCAACCTCTCCTTCCCCGGGTTCTCCGCGGAACAGGTCGTCGAGGTGACCCGCCGGCTGACCTACTACAGCCCGTTCATGGTGCCGTTCAGCTTCAGCTCGCCCTTCCATGCCGGCCGGGCGTGGCGCGGCCCCAGCAAGCGCACCTATGAGCGCACCTGGCGACGGGTCGCGGCGCGCTGCTTCGTCAACCCGCCCGCGGGCGCCGAGCCCACCATGGTCCATCCACCGCGGATCCCGCGCGAGGAGGGGCGGATCGAGTTCAAGGCCTACGACGCCTTCCTCTCCCGCGACCTGCTGCTCGCCGGGGCGGCGCTGACGCTCGGCGTCTGCCTCGCCGACGACCTTCCCGGGCTGGCCGACTCGCCCAGTCGCGACCTGCACCAGCGGGCCGCGACCGCGCCGTTCGCCGACCCGGAGATCGCCGCCGGCGCCCGTGAGGTGCTCGCGGCGGCCCGCCGGGCACTCACCGAACGTGCTGGCCTGCGGAACGAAGTCGGCCACCTCGCCTGTCTGGACCAGTTGCTGAGCCAGGAACGGACCCCAGCCGATAGCCTTCTGGACGC
>JALZDD010000825.1 GCA_030862715.1 Actinomycetota bacterium
CAGATCCAGGCCACTGTTGCCGGTCCGCCGATACTGCATCGCGTCGTAGCGCGACTCCGAAGGAACGTACGTCATGCGCCGGTCCCCTTTCCGGCGCGCAGCGCCACCTTGATCATCGGCCACTGCATCGGCAGCCGCGCGACTGTACCGGCGAAGAAACCAGCCGACTTCGGGGTCCGCTTCCGGTTCGCCCGCTTCCCCGCGTGGACACTCATCTGCACGTTGGCCGGGAACACCCCCACCAGCAGCGCGGCACTCGCGAGCCCCGCGATCCGGCGGGTCTTCGGGTGCAGCAGCCCCAGCCCACAGACGATCTCGGCAACCCCGGACACCTCGACCACCTTGCGCGCATCCGGCAGCGCCGACGGCACGATCGGCTCGAACACCTGCGGCCTCACCAGATGCAGGGTCCCCGACCCGAGGAACAATGCGGCCAACCCGGCCAGCGGCAGATCGAGCCGCGAGGAAGATTCAGTACTCACGGGGACGACTCTGTCACGCTCGGCCAACGCGGGAGCCGCTGAGTCACCGAGTGACCCTTCGACAGGCTCAGGACACCGCGAACCAGTTGCGGCGCCGTGGAGCCTGATGCTTGCGTGACACGGCGACGAGCGGAACCGCCACCGAGAGCACGACGCTGTTCGCGCCAAACCGATCGATTCCGTCGCTGCTCGGGATGAAGTCGTACGTCTCGGGCTGGCCGGTCAGCTCGCCGATGACGGTGCCGTAGATCTCAACCGCGAGACGCATCACGCTCGTCCTCCCAGGTGGCGGTCAGCTCGACTCCGGTGGTGCGCATCATGTCAAGCAGGCGGCGTACGTAGATCGTCGACTTGCCCGACTCGACGTCACTGACCGTGCTCTGCGGCACGCCGACCGCAGCCGCCAGGTCTGTCTGCGTCATGCCGCTGGCCAGCCTCGCCTGCTGAATCGCCAGCCCGAAGTCGGCTGGTGCCCGCAATCGCGCACGGCTCATCTCACTCGCTCCTTCTATCGCGATTTTCCGATAATCACGTGCCGCTGTCTGACCCCAAGACCAAGGTCGAAGATCGCAGCCACCGGATGACTGCGATCTTCGAGTCAACCGACCTCAGGCGCCGGCAGCAGCCTCCTGCTCAGCGAGCTTGGTCAGGCAGATGTCGACGATCATGTCCTCTTGGCCGCCGACCAGGCCCCGGCGGCCGCACTCCATGAGGATGTCGCGGGTGTCGACGCCGTAGCGGGCGCTCGCATTCTCGGCGTGGCGGAGGAAGGACGAGTAGACGCCGGCGTAGCCCATGGTGAGGGTCTCGCGGTCGACGCGGACGGGGCGGTCCTGGAGCGGGCGGACGATGTCGTCGGCGGCGTCCTGGAGCTTGAACAGGTCGCAGTTGTGCTTGAAGTCCGACAGGTTCGCGACAGCGATGAACGCCTCGATCGGGCAGTTGCCGGCGCCTGCGCCGTGACCGGCGAGCGAGGCGTCGACGCGGTAGACGCCGTTCTCGACCGCGACGACCGAGTTGGCCACCGACAGCGAGAGGTTCTCGTGGGCGTGGATGCCGATCTCGGTCTCGTCGTCGAGCACGGATCGGTAGGCGCGGACCCGGTCGCGTACGTCGTTCATCGTCAGCCGGCCACCGGAGTCGGTGACATAGACGCAGTGCGCGCCGTAGGACTCCATCAGCTTCGCCTGCTCGGCGAGCTGCTCAGGCGGAGCCATGTGCGAGAGCATCAGGAAGCCCGAGACATCCATCCCCATCTCGCGCGCGGCGGCGATGTGCTGGGCAGACACGTCGGCCACGGTGCAGTGGGTCGCGACCCGCACCGAGCGAACTCCCAGGTCGTAGGCGCGCTTCAGGTCGTGGATGGTGCCGACGCCGGGAAGCAGCAAGGTCGTCAGGCGGGCGTTCTTGATGACCGAGGCGGCGGCCTCGATCCACTCCCAGTCGCTGTTGGAGCCGGGGCCGTAGTTGACCGAGCCGCCGGTCAGGCCGTCGCCGTGGGCGACCTCGATGGCATCGACGCCGGCCTCATCGGCGGCGATGACGATCCGCTTGACGTCCTCGGGCGTGATCCGGTGGCGTACGGCGTGCATGCCGTCGCGCAGCGAGACCTCTTGGACATAGATGGGCGTGCTCATCGTCAGTTCTCCTTCGCCGGCGCGCTCTGCGATTTTGTCGCTGTCGCGACCTGCTCGGCCATCTGCAGCGCGGCCGAGGTCATGATGTCGAGATTCCCCGCGTACGCAGGGAGGTAGTGCGCGGCGCCCTCGACCTCGAGGAACACCGACACCTGATGGGTGGGCCGAGTCGTCTCACCCTCGGCCAGCAGCGTCTCCACCGGCTGATCCGAGGGAATCTCCTGCACCTGCACCTTCTGCTTGAGGCGGTAGCCGGGGACGTACGCAGCGACATCACCGACCATCTTCTCGACCGACTCGGTGATCTCCGCGGTCAGCTCCTCCAGGGAGCGAGACCCGCCCTCGACCAGCGCATACACGGTGTCGCGCATGATCAGCGGCGGCTCGGCCGGGTTGAGGATGATGATCGCCTTGCCGCGCTTGGCGCCGCCGACCTGCACGATCGCGCCCGAGGTGGTCTCGGTGAACTCGTCGATGTTGGCCCGGGTGCCGGGACCGGCGGAGCGCGACGAGATCGAGGCGACGATCTCGCCGTAGGCGACCGGCACCACCCGCGCGACCGCAGCCACGATCGGGATCGTCGCCTGCCCGCCGCAGGTCACCATGTTCACGTTCGGGGCGTCGATGTGCTCGTCGATGTTGACGGCCGGAATGACGTACGGCCCGATCGCCGCGGGGGTCAGGTCGATCAGCCGCTTCCCGTAGGGCTCCAGCGCGGCCGCGTTGGCGACGTGCGCCTTGGCCGAGGTCGCGTCGAAGACGATCTCGATGTCGTCGAACCCGGGCAGCCCGATCAGCCCCTCGACGCCATCGGCGGTCGTCGCGAAACCGAACCGCTCCGCCCGGGCGAGCCCGTCGGAGGCCGCGTCGATCCCGACCATCGCGCCCATCTCCAGGTGCTGCGACGTACGCATCACCTTGATCATCAGGTCGGTGCCGATGTTGCCCGATCCGATGATCGCCACTTTGGTCTTGGCTGTGCTTTCCACTGGCATGGTCACTTCCCTACGCTGAAGGCCACCGAGCCGAGGCCCGACACGGTGGAACGAACGGTGTTGCCCAGGGCGATCGGCCGCATCGGACCGAGCGCGCCGGAGAGGATGAGCTGACCGGCGCGCAGCGGCTCACCGAAGTCGCGGGCATAGCGAGCCAGCCACTGGACGGCGTTGACCGGGTCACCCAGGCAGGCCGCCCCGGTCCCGGTCGAGACCTCCTCGTCGTCGATCGACATCGACATCGAGACGTCCTTCGGCTCGAACTCGTCCAGCCGCCTGCGCTCGGTCCCGAGGACGTAGGCACCCGCGGAGGCGTTGTCCGCAACGGTGTCGCCGAAGGAGATCTTCCAGTCGGCGATCCGGCTGCCGCAGATCTCGATCGCGGCGACGGCGTAGTCGATGGCCTCCCTGACCTGGTCGTAGGAGAGGTCACCGTCCGCCAGGTCGGCGGCGAGCACGAATGCGATCTCGGCCTCGGCCCGCGGCTGCAGGATCGCGCCGGCAGGGATCACGTCCCCGGACGCGTACGCCATGTCGTCGAAGAGCACTCCGAAGTCGGGGGTGTCCACGCCGATCTGCTCCTGCACCGCCTTGGAGGTGAGCCCGATCTTGCGGCCCACGATCCTCGCCCCGCCGGCTAGCCGGGTGGCGGTGAGGCGCTCCTGGATCGCGTACGCCGTCTTCAGGTCGGTCGCGTCCAGCAGGTCGCGCATCGGCGGCACGGGGGTGCCGGTCGCCGAGGCGGTCAGCAGCCGAGCCGCCGCGGCATCGACGGCAGCATCGGACGGAGAGGTCACTTCGCATGCCGCCGCATCCGTAGCAGAACCGGAAGAATACGGACGCGGCGGCATGGTGCCCTGTTTGTTCACTCGCGTGCGCTCGCTCATGTCCCCACGGTCTCAGCAGATGGGCGAAAGGAGCGGGGTAGGCGTCCCGCTGACCGGTACGGTGATCTCATGCCACACGAGCCTGCCGATCTCGACACCGTGCTCGGCAAGGCGGTGACCATCCTGCGGGCCTTCACGGTCGACGACCAGGTGCTCTCGCTGGCCGAGCTCGTCCGCCGCACCGGACTCCCCAAGGCGACCGCGCACCGCGTCGCCGGCGACCTGGTCACCAACCGACTCCTGGACCGCACCAACCTCGGCTACCGCCTCTCCGGCGGCCTCTTCGAGCTCGGCATGCGCGCCTCGGTCGAGCGCTCGCTCCTGGAGCTGGCGATGCCGTTCCTCCAGGACCTCTACGAGCGCACCCACGAGACCGTCCACCTGGGCGTACGCGAGGGGCACGACGTCGTCTACGTCGCCAAGATCGGCGGCCACCGCCAGGCGAAGTCACCCTCCCGGCCGGGCGGGCGGATGCCGGTCCACTGCACCGCGATCGGCAAGGTCCTGCTCGCATTCTCCGACCCGGAGGTGCAGCAGGAGGTTCTCGGCAGCCCCCTCGAACGACGTACGCCCCACACCATCGTCGCGCCCGGACTGCTGGAGCGGCAGCTCGGCGCCGTGCTCGAGAACGGCGTCGCCTTCGAGCGCGAGGAGTCGGCCATCGGGCTGCAGTGCATCGCGGCCCCGGTCCTCGCCGAGGGCGGCGACAGGGCGCTGGCCGCGATCAGCATCACCGGCCCGGTCAGCCGCTTCCGCCCCGAGGCTCACGTGACCATCGTCCGGGCCGCCGCCCAGGGCCTCTCCAGCCTCGTCTCCCGCCGCCGCTCCCTGTCGAGCTGACGCTTCAGTCGGTGCGGGCCGGCGGGAGGTCGGCCAACGAGGCGTCGGGATGTGCCCGGACCGCGTCGAGAAGCTCCAGCCAGCC
>JALZDD010000837.1 GCA_030862715.1 Actinomycetota bacterium
GCGTCCACGATCACCCAGCAGTACGTCAAGAACTACTACCTCAGCGCCGAGCGCTCCTACTCGCGCAAGCTGAAGGAAGCGGTCATCGCCCTGAAGCTGACCAGGCAGAAGAGCAAGGACCAGATCCTCACCGACTACCTCAACACGATCTACTTCAACCGCGGCGCCTACGGCATCGAGGCGGCCGCGAAGGCCTACTTCGCGAAGTCCACCAAGGACCTGTCGCTGCAGGAGACGGTGGCGCTCGCGGCCATCCTCAACAACCCGGCCGGCTTCGACCCCGCCAGCAGCACCTTCCGCGGCGAGGAGAAGCTGCTCGGCCGCTACCAGTACGTCCTCTCCGGCATGGTCGACCTCGGCTACCTGAAGCAGGCCGACGCCGACAAGGTGAAGGACGCGCTGCCGAAGTTCCCGGCGAAGACGGTGCCGAGCCGGCTCGGCGGCCAGCGCGGCCACGCGCTCACCATGATCAAGGCCGAGCTGCTCGGTCTCACCGATGCCCAGGGCAAGCCGCTGTTCACCGAGGAGAAGATCGACAGCGGTGGCCTCCGGATCACCGCGACGCTCTCGCCCAAGGTCATGAAGGCCTCGGCGACCGCGGCCAAGACCGTGAAGCCGAAGAACCGGAAGGCGTACGTCAAGGGCGATCCCGAGCAGAAGAACGCCCTGCACGTGGCGACCGCCTCGGTCGACGTCGGGTCCGGTGCCCTGCTCGGCTTCTACGGCGGCCAGGACTATCTCGACAGCCAGCACAACTGGGCTGCGACCGGTGGCCACGCCGGCTCGACGATGAAGGCCTTCGCCACCGCGGCGGCGATCGCCAAGGGCTACTCGCTGAACTCGACGTGGGCGGGGGACTCGCCGTTCACGACCTATGCCGGCTCCGAGGTGGTCAACGAGGGTGAGCAGGCCGGGATCGCCGACGGGATGGACTACGGCCAGCACATCACCATGCTCAAGGCGATGGAGCAGTCGGTGAACACGGCCTTCATCGACATGACCGAATCGATGGGTGGCCCCGAGGCGGGCCGCAAGGCGATCTACGACACCGCGGTCGCGGCGGGGCTCGCCCCGGCGAAGGCGGACCCGAAGTTTCCGGGGATCCCCAGCACGACCACCGACTTCGACCACAAGACCGACGACCGGATCGCCCTCGGCCGCGCCAACGTCAGCCCGATCAACATGGCCAACGCCTACGCCACGATCGCCAACGGCGGCTACCGCCACGACGTACACGTGGTGAAGAAGGTTCGCGACCGCGCCGGCAACGTCCTCTACAGCTGGAACGGCCGGAAGAACGCCCGGCACGCGATCTCCGAGGACATCGCCGCCGACGTGACGTACGCGATGCAGGGTGTGGTGCAGAGCGGCTCGGGCCAGAAGGCCCAGAGCATCGGCCGGCCGGTGGCCGGCAAGACCGGCACCGGCACCTGCACCAGCGAGCAGTACGTCTGCTCGTCGTGGTTCGTCGGGTTCAGCCCGCAGATCGCGACCGCCGTGCGCTACTCGCGCGGCAACGGCGAGGGGAAGCTCGACGGCGGCTGGATGCCGTCCTACTTCGGCGCCGACTATCCCACCGAGACCTGGGCGGCCATCATGGCGAAGGCCATGGAGGACAAGGAGATCGAGAACTTCCCGGAGCCCGTCTATGTCGACGGCCAGGATCCCGAGTCCGGTCACGAGGAGGAGCTGATCGCTCCGCCCGCGCCGCCGGAGGACGACGACGAGGACTGCGACCCGATCGCGGAGTTCTTCGGCGCGTGTGACGGCGGCGGTGGCGGCGACGGGGGTAATGGCGACGGCTGGGGCGACGGCGGCCGGCCGGGGCGAGAGGACGATTGACCGGCGTCCGAACCGCGAGATTTGCGCCCACTGATTGAGACGCCGGCTTTGCGGGAACCCGCGGTCTCCGGCACCATCATCGGCGAAGGTCACGACTGCCAGCGCGAAGCCCCGGCTTGCTGGCGGGCAACCCTCCCACGCGGTGGGGTGCTCCGGGTGACGACCAGGCCCACGCCGAGGTGGCGCGGGCAAGCGCGTGCTTCGCCGGGCAGCCCTGGGGAGCCATGACCCGAAGGGTGCCCCCAATGTCCCTACTTCCGCTCGTCGGCTCGAACACTCAGGTCCCGCTGCTGGACGGAACGACCACGACGTACGCCAACCTCGATGTGGCCGCGTCGGCGCCGGCGCTGCAGAGCGTGGCCGACCGGGTGGCAGAGGTCCTGCCCTGGTACGCCTCGGTGCACCGCGGTGCCGGCTACCTGTCCCAGGTCTCGACCGCCCTCTACGAGGAGTCGCGCGCGACCATCGGCGCCTATGTCGGCGCCCGCGAGGACGACGTCACCGTCATCACCCGCAACACCACCGACTCGGTGAACCTGCTGGCCGGCTGCGTACCGGGCCGGGTGCTCGTTCTCGACATCGAGCACCACGCCAACCTGCTCCCGTGGCGCCGTGTCGAGGCCGGCGTCACCGTGGTCGCGGGCCGGGACACCCTCGCCGGCACCATCGAGGCCCTCGCCGGCGAGCTGGCCCGCGACAGCTTCGCCCTCGTCGCGATCACCGGCGCCTCCAACGTCACCGGCGAGGCGCTGCCGGTCGCCGAGATCGTCACCCTGGCCCACGCCCACGGCGCCCGGGTCCTCGTCGACGGCGCCCAGCTGCTCGCCCACCGCCACTTCTCGCTGGCCGCCACCGGTGCCGACTACGTCGTCTTCTCCGGCCACAAGCTCTACGCCCCCTATGGCGCGGGCGCCCTGGTCGGGCGCCGCGACTGGCTCGACGTCGGCACCCCCTACCTCGCCGGGGGAGGGGCCGTCGACGACGTTGAGGTGGGGGAGACCACATGGCAGCCCGCCCCCGCACGCCACGAGGGCGGCTCGCCCAACGTGATCGGCGCCGCGGCACTGGCCGCTGCCTGTACGACTCTCGGTGGCCTCGAGCCCGCCGAGCTGGACCGCCACGAGGCGTCGCTGAGGGGGCGCCTCGTG
>JALZDD010000842.1 GCA_030862715.1 Actinomycetota bacterium
CGCCGGGCGACGTACGTTTGAAGCGCTGATGCGCGAGGAAGGGGCAAGCTGCCGTGCCTACTGGCAAGGTCAAGTGGTTCGACGCCACCAAGGGCTTCGGGTTTCTGTCGCAGGACGACGGTCCGGACGTGTACGTCCATGCCGACGCGCTCCCCGAGGGCGCTGCCAAGACCTTGAAGGCCGGCACCCGGGTGGAGTTCGGCATCGCCCAGGGGCGCCGCGGTGAGCAGGCGCTGTCGGTGACCATTCTCGAGCGCTCCCCGTCCGTCGCCGGGCGCCAGCGTGCGGCCAAGCGCCGCAAGCCCGAGGAGATGGAGCTGATCGTCGAGAACGTGATCAAGCTCCTCGATGACATTCGCGACGGCTACGCCCAGGGCCGCCCGCCCACGCGCGAGCTGGCCAAGAAGGTCTCCCCCGCGCTCCGTCAGATCGCCGACGAGTTCGAGCTCTAGATCCAGCTCAGGTCGGGGATCAGCGTCTGCACGCCGACCACGAGGCCGGCGAGGTTCACGGCCAGCAGGACGAGGATCCAGAGCACCGACGGGATGCCGGTCAGGCCGGCGAGCTGGTCGGGGTCGGAGCCGCGGCGACCTCGCTCGCCGCGGCCGAGGAGCTCCAGGAGCGGCCTCGGTGAGGCGAGCAGGAGCAGCCAGGTGACCAGGGTGGCGGCGATGGTCTGGATGCGGCCGTCGGCGTACCAGCTGATCGCGCCCAAGGCGGCGCCGAGCACCAGCAGGACGACGAGGCCGTAGCCGTTGCGCACCCACACCAGCAGCACGAGCATCGCGGCCACCAGGAGCCACAGCAGTCCCAGGGCGTGACCCGCGGCGAGCATTGTGGCGCTGAGCAGGCCGAGGAGCGCCGGGGCGAGGTAGCCGGCGGCGAGCATCGCCACCATCCCGGGCCCGGACGGCTTGCCGCGGGAGAGAGTGACGCCCGAGGTGTCGGAGTGGAGCTTGATCCCGGCCAGACGCCGGCCGACAAGGACCGCCACCACGGCGTGGCCGGCCTCGTGGACGACGGTGACGCCGAGGCGTACGGTGCGCCAGGTCCCACGCCACACGACCATGACCAGGGCGACGAGCCCGGCGCCGATCAGCCAGGGAGCTTCGGGGACGGTCTGGGTCGCGGTGATCGTGGCCCAGAACTCCCTCACTTGGCTGCCTTCTGGTTCATCGATCCGGAGCGGAAGCCCCGGGGGTCGATCTCCGCGGCGGGGAATCCTGCATCTGTCACGGTCTTGAGCACCTCGTCGGCATGGTGGGGGTCGAGAGGCAGGAGGGTAGCGGACAGCTCCACGGTGGCCTTCTCCCCATGGTCGCGCACGCGCAGGTCCACCCTGGCCGCGTCGTGGCCGCGGGCGGCGAGGAGGCTGCGTACGCCCTGCTCTGCTCTCTCTACCCGCGCGAGGCGCCTCGGCGTGACCTCGAGGCCGTAGGCGATCCGGCTGGAGAGGCAGGCCGCCGCCGGCTTGTCCCAGGTCGGCAGCCCCCAGCGGCGCGAGGCCTCGCGGATCTGCGCCTTCGTCAGGCCGGCGTCCTTGAGCGGGGTGATCGCACCGCGCTCGGCAGCCGCGCGGATGCCGGGTCGGAGGCCGTTGAGCCCTTCGATCGCGTCGTCGGCGTTGGTGCCGGTGGCCACGTGGGCCAGGCCGAGCTCACGGGCCAGTGGCATGAGGGTGTCGAGGAGCTCCGCCTTGCAGAAGAAGCACCGGTCGGTGCCGTTGGCGCGGTAGCCCTCCCTCTCGATCTCGTGGGTCTGCGGGGTTACGAGGCGTACGCCGAGGCTCCTCGCGAACTCGGCGGCCGGGTCCCGCTCCGCGATCGGAAGACTGTGCGAATAGCCGGTCGCGGCGGCGACGTCGTCGCTGCCCAGAGCTCTGGCCGCGGCCGCCAGGAGGAACGCGCTGTCGGCGCCGCCGGAGAAGGCGACCAGCACGCTTCCCCGAGACTTGAGATCCGCTTCGAGAGCGTTGAGCCGTTGGTCGAGATCGGACACGCCCCGACCCTATCCGCGGGCTCCACGCGTGTTCGTGGATCGGCGCCGGGAAACCAGGACCACCAGCAGAACCACGAGCACGATCACGACTACGACGAGGACGCTCACGACCGCGAACGTGAGAACGACAGCGACGAGCGCGGTGCGCGCGGCATCGTCGCGGTCAGCCCGCAACTCCTCGGCGATCTCCTGGGCGGAGGCGATGAGCACCTCCCGCAGGCCGCGCATGAAATCGGTGCTGGACGCGACGTACGACTCCAGGGTCAGGGCGGTGCCGCCACCGGCGATGACCTCATTGACGCCCTGGTGGGCAGGCACGCCTGTGGCGCCCTCCGCGGCCGTGCCGTCGGTCAGCTCGTCGAGAGCCCTGCGCTGGTCCCCTGAGGACCCCTCGTAGAAGGCGGCGAACGAGCGGCTCAGTGCGGCCTCGGCCTCGGCGAGCGCCGCGATCTCGTCGTCGCTGATCTGCTTCTTGCCGGGCGACGGCGACCTGGAGAGTACGGCCATCATGATCGCGCGCTCCTGGCCCAGTGCCTCCCACGCCTCGGGCATGTGGCCGATCGCCTCGATCGACGAGGCAGCCTGGCCACCGCCCGTGTTCGGCAGATCGTCCGCGATGCCGAACAGGTCGTTGGCCAGGGCCGTATAGCTCTCTGCCCCCTTGGCGTGATCGTCCTGCATCTGCGTACGCAGCTCATCGATGCCGTCGAGCCTTTCGCCGATCCGGGTGAGCGTCGCGTCGAGCTCCTTGTCGCCGCCGCTCTCGATCCCCTGCGCCCGAGCACGCCACGCCTGCACCGACTCGTCGGTGGCCAGCTGCATCGGCCGGAGCACGACGGGAGGTACGCCGGCCATCATCGCATCGCGTTCGAAGGACAGGTTGATCGCGAGGTTGAACGTCTCCGGGAGGGCCTCGGCGAGTGTCGCGGTCCGCGCGCTGGGTCCCGCCTGACTGGTCGCCCGCGAGACGCCCAGATAGCCGAGGACTCCCGCCATGACGGCGACGATCACGGCCAGGACCAGGACAGTCCAGATCGCCCACGTGCCCTTCTCGGCCCGCTCATGGGTCGGGGATTCCAGTGTGTTGGTCATGACGCCCTCTCGGGTCCGGCTGAGTGAGGAACCCTAGGACAGGAGCGACGGAACGCGCCCGTGAATTCTGGATAGCGTCCGGGCCCGGACCATCGTCTGGATAGGGTCTCACCATGGGGGCAGAACGGGAGGCGTCGGCAGGATCAGGCCGACGGCAGAGGGGAGTTCTGGGGTCGCTCGTCGAGATCCTGATCATCGCGGTGACGGCGATCCTGCTCGCCGTCGTCATCAAGACGTTCCTCGCCCAGGCCTTCTACATCCCCTCGGAGTCGATGCAGCCCGGGCTGGAGGTCAACGACCGCGTACTGGTGGAGAAGCCGTCCTACTGGATGGACGGCACGCCCGCGCGCGGCGACGTCGTCGTCTTCGCCGATCCCGGTGGCTGGCTCTCGACCAACCAGATTCCTCCGGCGCCGACCGGCTTCCGGGCCGTGCTCGCCAAGGTCGGGCTCTACCCGACCGGCGACCACCTGGTGAAACGGGTCATCGGAGTCGCAGGCGACACCGTCGAGTGCTGCGAGTCGGGTCGCGTCGTCGTCAACGGCACACCGTTGGACGCGTCCTCGTTCATCGCTCCGGCCGACACCTGTGACGGTCCGATGGCGCAGGACAACGGGTCGTACGTCCAGGGCGGCTGCAAGGGCTGGAAGGCCGTCGTCCCCGAGGGCCGGCTCTTCGTGATGGGCGACAACCGCGCCAACTCCGCCGACTCGTCCTTCCATCTGTGCAGCCCCGAGCGTCAGGAGTCGGGCGACAAGGCCTGCTCGAACGCCTTCGTACCCGTCTCCGACGTCGTCGGCCGCGTCGCCGTCGTCTTCTGGCCCACCGACCGCTTCGGCGTCGAGCACCGCCCGGAGACCTTCGACTCCGTCGACTGACCTCGCCGAGGCGTCACGCGCGTCGGCCGAGACGTCGACTGAATGACGTCTCGGCCGGCGCGGGTGACCTTTCGGCGGTCAGGCCTCGCGAACGACATCCATGGTGCGGTCGCCGAACTTGACCTTGTCGCCGTCGACGAGAGCCGCGGGGCGGCGGGCGCCGAGGGCTCGTGCGGCACCCTTGCGGATCAGGGTGGTGCCGTTGGTGGAGCCGCGGTCCATGACCACGAGGGTGCCATCGGCCGCGACCTGGAACTGGGCGTGAGTCTTGGACAGCGACATGTCGCTCGAGGAGAGGGCTACCCGGTGGGCAACCTCCTCGCCGGGACGCGGCTCGGGGCCGCGGCCGACGATGGCGAGACCCTCGACGACGAAGCTCTGGCCGGTGTCGAACGTGACCCGCCAGCGAGCCGTCGCCGCAGGCTGCGGGGCCGGTGCGGGAGGCGGCGGAGGGGCAGGCTGGGCCACCGCTTGCGCTGCTGACGGGACCGGCGGGGCGGGCGGAGCAGGCGGCGTGGGCGTCGGCGGCACGGGGGCCGGCGGTGCCTGACGGGCGATCGGAGCCGGAACCAGAGTGGGAGCCGCCTGCGCCTCGGCCGCGACCTGAGCGGCGCTCTGGGTCGGGGCGGCGGGGGTCTGCGGCCGCTCGGCACGCTCCGGGGCCGCTTCGGCCTGCTTCAGGCGCATGGTGGTCAGGTTGACGATGCGGCGCGGCGCCGGAGCCTCTTCCTCGGCCTCGACGACCGCCGGAGGACGTACGTCGACCACGACCGAGCCCGCGCGGCGGTCGTGCCACCCCTGGCGCCGGCCGCGGTCGTCCATCGCGGCGACCCAGGCGAAGGTGGCGGTGCCGATGCCGAGCGTCGGGATCGTGCAGAGACCGAGCAGGGCCTGGCGTACGAACGCCTTGCCGACGCCGATGGGGCGGCCCGCGGCGCCGGAGTCATCGCTGACCACGCGGAGCCCGAGGGCCATCTTGCCGGGAGTCTTGCCCCCGGAGCCGGTGAGTACGGTGCCGACCAGCCAGACAACCAGCACCACGCCGGCGATCAGGCCGACGCCGGGCAGCGGGTTTCCGTTGCGGAAGAAGATCAGCCAGGCGGCGAACCCCGCCGCGGCGAAGATCGCCCACGCGATCACCCGGTCGATGGCGAAGGCGTAGAACCGACGGTCCGGCTCCGCGATCGCCGCCTCGACGGTTGGAGCCGGCATGCCGGCCACGCTCATGCCGCCGCCCCCAGGGGGCCCGGCGACATGAGCGAGAGCCGCTTGATCATGGGTTTGTCACCCGGATCGTCAGACTGTCACCGAGGTCGATGACGGCACCCGGCATGAGCTGGACGGGTACGCCGGGGCGCAGATCCTCCGGGCCGAGACCGGGCTGGACCAGCACGGTGCCGTTGGTCGAGCCGAGGTCGGTGACCACGGCTGCGCCGTGGTCGACCCCGGCACCGGGACGGATCTCGCAGTGGGTCGAGGAGATCTCCTGGTGAGGGCTCGGCACCGTGACCAGCATCGGCTGCTCGGTGGGCGTGAACCGGCTCGCCTCGGGGGCGCGGCCGACCAGGACGACCCGGTCGACCTCGACGCGGTCGCCGCTGGAGAACTCCAGGCGCGCGACCGGGTAGGCGGTCA
>JALZDD010000635.1 GCA_030862715.1 Actinomycetota bacterium
CTTCCTCGCCCCGCTGCTCGACGGCAAGGCAGCCGAGCAGCCGCCGGACAAGCCGGTGAAGGCGAAGGCGGAGCCGGCCACGACAGCCAAGAAGACGGCGGCCAAGAAGACGGCAGCGAAGAAGACGGCAGCGAAGAAGTCCTCGTCGCGGAAGAAGGTCGTGACCTCCTAGCACAAACTCTCGGGAACGCCGTGACCACGGCGGCGGTCACCCGGTAGCGTGTCTGCTCCGCGGGCCGACGACGTCCCGGTGAACGCTCGCGCATCGGAGTCCCCCATGAGCACAGAGTCCGTCGTCCCGAAAGAACCCACAGAGCCGGCAGGGAAGGGCTTCGACCGCATCCTCGGCAGCCGCGAGACACTGGCGGTCGCGTTCGGTGCCATGATCGGCTTCGGCTGGATCGTGTTGACCGGCGGCTTCCTCGCCGACGCGGGCACCCTCGGGGCGGCCCTCGCCTTTGTGATCGGCGGATTCGTCGTGCTGCTGGTCGGTCTGACCTACGCCGAGCTCGTCTCGGCCATGCCCGACGCCGGCGGCGAGCACAACTATGCCCTGCGCGCCCTCGGGTCAAGGGCGTCGTTCGTGACCTCGTGGTCGCTGGTGCTCGGCTACGTATCGGTGGTGGCGTTCGAGGCGGTCGCACTGCCCCAGTCGCTGCTCTACCTCTTCCCGGACATGCTCGTCGGCAACATGTGGACGGTCGCCGGCTACGACGTCTATGCCAGCTGGGTAGCGGTCGGTGTGGTGAGTGCGGTGGTGATCACCGCGATCAACTACATCGGCATCCGCCCGGCCGCGATCTTCCAGTCCATCGCCGTGCTGTTTCTGCTCGCCGTCGGCGCGGCCCTGCTCCTCGGTTCGTTCGCGGGCGGCTCGGTCGAGCAGATGGACCCGCTCTTCACCGGCGGGGTCAGCGGCGTGCTCGCGGTGCTGGTCGTCACTCCGTTCCTCTTCGTCGGCTTCGACGTGATCCCGCAATCGGCCGAGGAGCTGAAGGTGCCCTCCAACAAGATCGGGCGCCTGCTGATCGTCTCGGTGGTGATGGCGATCGCTTGGTACGTCCTGATCATGCTCACGGTCGGTGCCTCGCTCCCCGCCGAGGAGCTGGCCGCCTCCGACTTGGCCGCCGCGGACGGCATGTCTGCGCTGTGGGGGAGCGACACGATGGGCACGGTCCTCGTGCTCGGCGGTCTCGCCGGCATCCTCACCTCATGGAACGGCTTCCTGATCGGCGCGAGCCGCCTGGTCTACGCGATGGGCCATTCGGGGATGCTCCCGGCGTGGTTCGGGCATATCCACCCCCGGTTCCGTACGCCCGGCAACGCCGTCCTCTTCATCGGAGCCCTCTCCATCGTGGCACCGTTCTTCGGCCGCGAGACCCTCGTCTGGCTGGTCGATGCGGGCGGTCTGACGATCGTCATCGCATACGCCATGGTCGCGCTCAGCTTCGTCGTGCTCCGGATCCGCGAACCGGGCATGGAGCGCCCCTTCCGTACGCCGCTGGGTCTCGGTGTCGGCATCCTCGCCATGGGTCTCTCGGTGGCGATCGGCGCGCTCTACCTTCCCGGCATGACCGCCGCCCTGGTCTGGCCCTACGAGTGGGCCATCTTCGGCGTGTGGTGGCTGATCGGCCTGGTCTTCTTCTTCAAGGTCCGCCCGGTCGGGCCGGGTCCCGATGCTGGGAAGCTGCTGCTGGTATCGCGCTCGAGGTGAACGGAGTCACTCATGGCCCTAGTCTGGGCGCATGAGTGAATCTCGAATCACCCGGCGCAACGTCGTCTCGGGCGCCGCAGTCACCGCTGTCGGGGTCCCGGTTCTCGCGGCGTGCGGCGGCAGCGCCGACAGCGGTGACTCCGGTGGCGCTGACTCCGGCGCCACCGGTGATGGCCCGCTGGTCGCGACCAGCGAGGTCCCGGTCGGCGGAGGAGTGATCGTCGCCGACCGCAACCTGGTGGCCACCCAGCCGACCGAGGGCACGTTCAAGGTGTTCTCCGCGGTCTGCACCCATCGGAGCTGTGCGGTCACGAAGGTCACCGGGGGCACCATCGACTGTCCGTGTCACGGCAGCCGGTTCTCGATCGAGGACGGCTCGGTGACGCAGGGCCCGGCGACGAGCGCACTGGAGGAGGTCGCCTTCGAGGTCACCGACGGTGAGATCGTCCCCAGCTGAGTCACCTTGGGCCTGATTGCGGATCAGGCGCGCGCGAGGGCCTGTGCCCGCCACAGCTCGTCGCGCGGGGAGCGACGGCGGTCGAGACGGGCATCGAGCAGCACCCGGGCGTCGTCCCAGCGGTCGGCGCGGAGCAGGGCGGCGATTCGGGCCTCCTCGATGATCTCCCGCTGCGCGTCGGACCCGCCGAGACGGCGGATCGACGGCGCGAGCACGGCGAGCCGGTCGGCGGCAGCCGAGTAATCGTCGCGGGCCATCAGCCCCAACGCCTCGGCGAGCGGGGCGACGACGGTGGCCATGGTCGGGTGTACGTGCCCAGCAGCCCACGACCTCAGCTCATCGAGCGCACCGGCGTCACCGACGGCCAGATGAGTGACCGCGGTGTGCATGGCGAGGAACGGGGTGGCCGGCCGGATCATCGTCTCGCGGCCGGTGACGCGTACGACCTCGGCGATGTCGGGCACGTCGCGAGCACCCGGCGTGAGCGCCCACCGGAAAAGCAGCGAGCCGGAGTCGACCAGCGCCCGGCAGCCCAGCGCGTGGCCGGGCTGGAGCTGGGTCTCGTAGCGGCGGCGTACGGCCTCCAGGTCGCCCAGCGAGAGCTCGTGCAGCGCGGCGTGCCAGGAGAAGTGGGAGAGCGAGTCGATCTGGGCGCCGTCGCCGAGCACCCAGGACGACATCCAGGCGAGCCCGGCCTCGTGGTCTCCGGTCTCGTAGTGGGCGTGCGCGCGGGCGTGCGCGGAGTGGCCGGCGCCGGGCTCCACCGCCAGCGAGGCGCAGGAGAGCGCCATTGCGTCGTCGAAGCGGCGCTGCTCCTGGCGTACGAAGGCGAGCAGGCCGGTGAACCACCAGTCGTCCCCGTAGGCGGGCGCGGCACGTTCGACGATCGCCCATGCCTCCTCGGGCGCCTCGGTGGCCCCGGCGAAGGCGATGGTCGGCACCGCGGTCGAGAGCAGCAGCGAGTCTCGCGGGAAGGCCGCCAGATGGTCGATCAGCGGCCGCGGATCGCCGCCGATGTGGGCCTCGACCGCGTGGACGTGGCTGCGTTCACGCTCGGTCGCCCGCCGGGCGTGCAGCCGAGCCTGCTTCAGGCGAGCGCCGACGTCGACCGGCGCGCACATCTCGTGGCCGAGCAGTGCCAGCGCCGCGTGTCCGAGCGCGAAGGTCGGGTCGAGGACGATCGAGGCCGCGAACGAGGCGAGGGCGCCGTCCCGTAGACGAAGCACGTCGAGCAGCCCCTGGGAGTAGGCCCGGGCAGCTTCGTCACCGGTGGTCAGCGCGTATCCGTAGCGGTCACGACAAGGCACATAACCATACTAGGCCACTAGACTTTAAAACCCAGCCATGCGCGGCGGATTTCCCCAGACTCAGGGAGCCGGGAGCTCGCCGGAGCCCCGCGGGATCAATCGAGCGCCGATGGTGACCGTCTGCGGCGGGCCCGCGGTGTCGCTCCCGATGCGCTGGAAGAGGAGTCGCGCGGCGGCGGCGCCCATGGCGCCGGGATCCTGTGCGACGACGGTGAGCCCGGGCTGGAGGAGATCGCCGAGCTCGACGTCGTCGAACCCGACCAGGGCCAGTCGCGCCGAGCGCCGGGCGAGCTCGCGGAGCACGCTGACGGTGGTGCGGCTGTTGCCGCACAGCAGTGCGGTCGCCGGTGACGGACCGTCGAGCAGCCGGTCCAGCGCGTCGGCGGTCGACGCTGGTGACGGGCGTGCCTGCGTGACGAGATCGGCGGAGTAGGGGACCCCTGCGGACTCGAGCGCCTCCCGATAGCCGCGCAGGCGCTCGCCGGCGGTGTAGATATCCGGTGCGTCGCCGATGAAGCCGACGCGGCGATGGCCGTGGGAGAGCAGATGCTCCACGCCGCGCCGGCTGCCACCACGGTTGTCGGTGAGGATCATGTCGGCCTCGATGTCGCCGGGCGGCCGGTCGACGAACACGACCGGGATGCCGGCCCGCATCTCGGGGAGGAGGTAGGAGTGGCTGGTGCCGGCTGGCACGACGATCAGGCCGTCGACGCGCCGCTCGCAGAACGCGAGCGCGAGCTCGCGTTCCCGGTCGGCGTCCTCGGCCGAGGAGCCCGCGAAGACCATGGTCCCGTGCTCGCGTGCGACCTCCTCGACCGCGCGGGACAGGATCGAGTAGAACGGGTCGGCGACGTCCTCGAGCAGCAGCCCGACGGTGCCCGACCGTCCCTGCCGGAGCTCGCGGGCGCTGGCGTTGCGCCGGAACCCGAGCTTGGCGATCGACTCGAGCACGGCTGCTCGTAGGTCGTCGTTGACGTTCGACTCACCGTTGACCACCCGTGAGACGGTCTTCAGGCTCACCCCGGCCGACGCCGCGACGTCCTTCATGGTCGGGCGGCGCTGCTGACGGGTCTGCTCGGACGAGGGTGATGCCACGTGCTCAGCGTAGACGTCGGTCCGAGCGCGACAACGATGTCTCGATTCTTCCCGTGTGTCGGCACAGATCAGCCGGTATCCCCAGAGGGCACGCGTAAATCCTTCCCAAACGTCGTTGACAACGTTGTCATCTCACGGTTCCATCTGGGATGGCCCCCATGTGAAGGAGATCACACCGATGCACCGTTGGGACGCACCACACAGAACGAGAGGCCGGGCCCGCCTGGCCGCGATGATCGCCGCGACGGCGACCCTGATGATCGCGATGAGCGGCACCGCGCCCGCGCTCGCGACGCCGGAGGCACCTGAGCCCTCGGCCCCCAAGAGCAACACCGCCGACCCCCAGCAAGCCGCGGAGGGCGGTGACTGGGAGACCTCCTTCGAGGAGGACGACCCCCAGCCCAGCTGGGCCGACCTCGTCGACACCGACGACGACGGCGACCCCCGCACCGCGGGCGTCACCGGACCCGACCCCTTCGGCATCCCCGGCGACATCTCCGAACACATCACCGGCGTCACCGCCAGCGGAGAGAACACCGGCTCAGGTGAGGGCGCCGCCGAGCTCGTCGACGGCGACATCAACACCAAGTGGCTCACCTTCGCGACCACCGGCTGGGTGCAGATCGAGCTCGACCAGCCCGTCAACGTCGTCAGGTACGCCCTCACCTCGGCCAACGACGCCGCCGAGCGTGACCCCAAGAACTGGGTGATCCAGGGCTCGACAGACGGCCAGACCTGGACGACCGTCGACACCCGCACCGGCCAGTCCTGGGACGAGCGCTTCCAGACCCGAGAGTTCGAGATCGCCTCCCCACAGGCGTACTCCCACTACCGCATCGACATCTCCGCCAACCAGAGCGGTGGCATCATCCAGCTCGCCGAGTGGCAGCTCTCCGACGGCTCCGAGCCCCCTCCGCCGCTGAAGAACATGACCAGCCACCCCGACGACGGCCCCGCCACGGCGTACGCCGCGAAGTCGAAGGTCGGCTTCACCGGAGTGCACGCCTTCGAGTACGCCGGCAAGATCACCGGCGACAAGGGCCACTCCTACAACCGCGTCTTCGACGTCGACATCCCGGTCGGCGCCGAGACCGAGCTGTCCTACCTCGTCTTCCCGGAGTTCATCGAGGGCGACCTGAGCTACCCGAGCACCTACACGGCCGTCGACCTGGCCTTCACCGACGGCACCCTGCTCTCGGAGCTGGGCGCGCTCGACGCGCAGGGCTACGTACTGTCACCGAAGGGCCAGGGCGAGTCGAAGTCGCTCTACACGAACCAGTGGAACAAGAAGACCTCCGTCATCGGCGAGGTCGCCGCGGGCAGGACGATCGACCGCATCCTGGTCGCCGTCGACGCTCCGAGTGGCCCGACGAAGTTCCGTGGCTGGTACGACGACATCGCGATCACCGCCTCCCCGGACGAACCACAGATCACCAGCAGCGTCGACTACGCGGTCACGACCCGTGGCACGCAGTCCAGCGGCAGCTTCTCGCGCGGCAACAACATCCCGGCGACGGCGGTCCCGCACGGCTTCAACTTCTGGGCGCCGATGACCAACGCGGGCTCGCTGTCCTGGTTCTACCGCTACCACCAGGACAACGACGCCCAGAACCGGACCAGCCTGCAGGCGCTGACACTGAGCCACGAGACCAGCCCGTGGATGGGCGACCGGCAGACCTTCCAGGTGATGCCGTCGGCCGCCGAAGGCACCCCCGACCCGGGCCGCAACGCCCGCGAGCTCACCTTCGAGCACGAGAACGAGACCGCCCGGCCCCACTACTACAAGGTCGACTTCGACAACGGGCAGCGCGCCGAGATCGCACCCACCGACCACGCGGCCGTGTTCCGGTTCACCTACCCCGGCGACTCCGCGCGGCTGGTGTTCGACAACGTCAACAACAACGGCGGGCTGACCCTCGACCCGGCCGCCGGGACGCTGACCGGCTTCACCGACACCCGCAGCGGACTGTCCAACGGCGCCACCCGGATGTACGTCTACGCGACGTTCGACCAGCCGGTCACCGGCGGCGGGAAGTACGCCACCGGCGAGCGCCCGAACGTACAGGGCCATCTCGAGTTCGACGCAGGCGCGGACAGGACAGTGACGATGCGCATCGCCACCAGCCTGATCGGCGTCGACCAGGCCAAGCGCAACCTCGAGCTCGAGGTCGCCGACGACTCCTTCGACACGGTCAAGGAGAAGGCGAAGGAACTGTGGCAGGACAAGCTCGACGTCCTCGACATCCAGGGCGCGACCAAGGACCAGAAGACGACCGTCTACTCCAACCTCGCCCGGCTCTTCCTCTACCCCAACTCGGGCCACGAGAACACCGGCACCGAGGACGAGCCGGTCTGGAAGCACGCCGTGCAGTCCACCTCCGGTGACACCAACCCGCCGGGCACCACGCCCACCCACACCGGGGCCGAGATCGAGGACGGCAAGGTCTATGTGAACAACGGCTTCTGGGACACCTACCGCACCACCTGGGCGGCCTACTCGCTCCTGGAGCCGAGCCAGGCGGCCGAGATGGTCAACGGCTTCGTGCAGCAGTACAAGGACAACGGCTGGATCTCGCGCTGGTCCTCGCCGGGCTACGCCAACCTGATGACCGGGACCAGCTCGGACGTCTCCTTCGCCGACGCGTACGTCAAGGGGGTGGAGGGGATCGACGCCGAGGCCGCCTATGCGGCCGCGGTGAAGAACGCCACCGTCCGGCCTCCGGGCTCCGCGACCAACTCCAACGTCGGCCGCAAGGGCATGCAGACCTCGGTGTTCCTCGGTTACACGCCAGCGGCCGTGAGCGAGGGCGTCTCCTGGGGGCTCGAGGGCTACATCAACGACTTCGGCATCGGGAACATGGCCGCGAAGCTCGCCGAGCGTGACGGCATCTCCTCGGCCGAGCGGAAGCGGCTGCGGGAGGAGTCGGAGTACTTCCTCGGCCGGGCCCGCAACTACGTCAACACCTTCGACACCAAGGTGGGCTTCTTCCAGGGCCGCAACTCCGACGGCACCTTCAAGAAGTCGCCGGCCGACTACAACCCGCTGATCTGGGGGAGCGACCACGACTACACCGAGACCAACGGGTGGAACTTCGCGTTCCACACCCCGCAGGACGGCCAGGGCCTGGCCAACCTCTACGGCGGTCGCGGCGGGCTCGCGAAGAAGCTGGACACGTTCTTCGCGACCCCGGAGACGGGGGAGTACCCGGGCTCCTACGGCGGCATCATCCACGAGATCCGTGAGGCCCGTGACGTACGCATGGGACAGTGGGGCTTCTCCAACCAGGTCAGCCACCACATCCCGTGGATGTACAGCTACACCGGCCAGCCCTGGAAGACGCAGGAGATCGTCCGCGAGACCCTGCGCCGGATGTACACCGGCTCCGAGATCGGGCAGGGCTACGCCGGTGACGAGGACAACGGCGAGACCTCGGCGTGGCATCTCTTCGCCTCTCTCGGCCTCTACCCGCTACAGATGGGCAGCGAGAACCTCGTGCTCGGCTCGCCGCTGTTCACCGAGGCCACCCTCCACCTCGAGGGCGGCGAGGACCTGGTGATCAAGGCACCGAAGAACAGCGACGAGAACATCTACGTCCAGGGCGTCACGATCGACGGCAAGAGTTGGGACAAGACGTACGTCTCCCACAAGGAGCTCGCCGACGGCGGCACCATCGAGTTCGACATGGGCTCGAGGCCGTCGCGCTGGGGCACCTCGCCCAGCGCCGTCCCGCCGTCGCTGACCACCGGCTCCGAGCCGGCGACGCCGATCGCCGACAAGTCCGGTGCGGGCAAGGGCACGGTCTCGGCCAGCGGAAGCGACGGCGAGAGGCTGGTCGACAACGACTCCGGGACGCAGACGACCGTGGCCGGTGACGGCTGGGTGGAGTACCGGTTCTCCGGGAACAGGGTGCCGGTGTCCTTCTACACCCTGACCAACGGCGCCGACGGTGGCTCGCCGAGCGGCTGGGTCGTCAAGGGGTCCAACGACGGCACCGACTGGAAGGTCCTCGACCGGCGCTCGGGTGAGGAGTTCGCCTGGCAGCAGGCCACCCGTCCGTTCAAGCTCGAGTCGGAGTCGAGGTTCAACCGGATCCGGATCGAGTTCACCGGGCCGGCCGC
>JALZDD010000858.1 GCA_030862715.1 Actinomycetota bacterium
TGTTGGTCCAGAAGGCTCTCCACCGCCGACCGTTCGGAGTTCGGGTCGTCGGCGGTCGTGGCCACGATCGCGAACATCTGTCGCTCGGCGGCAGCGGCCGCGATGTTCTCGAAGAGGATGGCCATCACTGTGTCGGACAGTCGGGGTACGAGCACCCCGATGGTCCCGCTCTGCTGGCGACGCAGAGCAGACGCACGGGAGTCCTTGCGATAGCCCAGACGGGCAGCGACCTCGCGTACGCGTTCGGCGGTCTCGTTGCGGGAAGGTGGCAGCCGTTCGTCCAGCACCCGGGAGACGGTCGAGGTGCTGACGCCGGCCTCTCGGGCGACGTCGCGGATCGTCGCGCGTGCGGATCGTGCCGCGCCTGCCGTATCCGTCATGTGTCGCCTCCTCCCCGTCGGCGCGAGCATAACCGCTCCGCAAGCACGAAGCTGCGGAGCAGGACGGCCCGGCCGGCAGGTGGTGCCGGTCGGGCCGTACGTCCGCTATCAGGTCACAAGGTGGAGAGCATGGTGGTGACGGTGTCAATGAGCTGATAGCACATGGCGATGATGGTGATCAGCCCGATCGATGCGAGCACGTTCTGCCACCAGTGGTTGCGCAGGCCGCCCATCAGGCGCCGGTTGTTCGCGAGGATCACGAGCAGGACACCCAGCAGCGGGGCGATCAGGACGGTCATCGCCTGTGCGGCAATGATCAGCTGCACAGGGGATGTGCCCGCGGCGAGGATGGTGACGCTCGCCCCGAAGGTGAGTACGCCGACGATGCCGATCCGCACTCGGCTGGACGCGATCTGGTTCCCGAGGCCCAGACCGTCAGCGAGAAGCGTTCCGCCCGCGGTGGCGTTCGCGATCATGGCGGAGAGGGCGGCGCCGAAGAATCCGAGAGCGAAGATCGTCCGGCCGACCTCGCCGGCAACGGGCTCGAGGACGGCGGAGAACTGCTGGATCGTGGCTCCTGTCGGCCCGCCCTCGCCGGCGAGCGTTGCCGCGGCAGCGGCGATCACGAGTGCGGTCATCATGCCGGGAGCGAGGATTCCAGGGATCGTGTCGGCGAACGTCGTGTCGCGGTAATCCACGGCCCGGAGGCCACGTTCGCGGCTGGCGTAACCGGCGTAGAAGGCGGCGTTGAGGGAGAAGTTGGTACCTACCAGGGCGACGATGAGGAGTCCGACGCCGTCCGGCACGGTGGGCACGACTGCGCCTTCGGCGACTCCCATCCAGTCCGGTTTCGTGACGATGGCCGTGACGATGAAGGCGGCCGCCATCAGCGCGACGATGGCGAGCACCAGCTTCTCGATCACCCTGTAGGCACTGCGCGTGAAGAGAATCGCGACGACGAGGATGCTGCACGCGATGGTCCAGATCACGGGGTTTCCGCCGAGCACGAGTGAGAGCCCGAGGCCCGTGCCGACCGCGTTGCCGACCGAGAAGCACAGCGTGATGCCGAAGACTCCGAGTCCGGCTGCGATGCCGGTGGGTCTTCCGAGCGTCTCCTTGATGGTCGCCACGACGGAACCGCGTGAAGAGATGCCGATGCGGATGCTCATGTCCGCGAAGACGAGCATCAGCACGGTGGAGAGCACGATGACCCAGATCAAGTCGTAGGCGTACAGACTTCCTGCCTGGACGGCAGAGACGAGATTGCCCGGCCCGAACTGCCATGCGCCGACGATGAAGGCGGGGCCCATCAGCTTCAGCATCTGGAGGACTCCGCGCTTGCGAGGTGGCGAGGTGGGTTGGCGCGAGGCGCTGCCGGTGTCGGATGACACGGTGGTGGCTGGTACAGCGGTGGGGTCGGACATTGAAGGGTCCTCTCATCTCGGCACGTCCCCGACATCAGCGGAGATGTGCGAAAGAACGCTCACGACGCAACTGGCGTCGGGCGGGACGGCAGCCGACCGTGACAGTCGCCATGATGCCGTCGATGGCTACTCCGCGAGAAGCCTCTGTCGGTGACGACGGGATGCGGAGCGCTGTGCGGGCGAACCCGAGGTATCGCCGGTCGTGTGGTGCGGGGTGGGTGCCGGCCCACGCGGATTGCGGCTGGGCCGGCACCGTGTTGCGCGAGCTCGGTTGCCCGAGGTCGGGCTCAGATGATGCCGGCGTGCTTGAGTGCGAGCGAGATCTCGCCCTCGGCCTCGGGCGCCAGTGGCAGCAGCGGCGGGCGTACCGCGGCGTGCTCGAGCTTGCCGCGCTCGACGAGCGCCAGCTTGAGTGCGACGGTTCCTTCCATGTGTGAGCCCCGGTGATAGACGTTCTTGGTGACGGGGAGCAGGGTGTCGTGGATGCGGCGAGCCTCGGGGTAGTCCTTTGCCTTGCCCGCCGCGATGAACTCGACAAGCAGCTCCGGCGCGATGCCGCCGTAGCCGACCAGCAAACCGTCGACATCGAAGATGGTGTGCAGCAGGTACTCGTCGTGGCAGCTCAGGATCTGCAGGTCCGGGAGCTCCTGGCGAAGGACAGGGATCTCGGTGTCCCAGCGGCGCATGTTGCGCACCCCGTTCTTCGTTGCGAAGACGCCGGGCTGGGCCCCGATCTCGAGCTGAGTCGCGAGGTCGTAGCTGGCCTTGGTGGCATCGGGGTACTGGAACAGGATCAGCGGGAGACCGGATTCCTCGTGCACGATGCGGTAGCGCTCTTGGGGAGCGCCCTTCTGGTAGCCGAAGCGCAGCCAGCCGTGCGAGGGGTAGAGAAGACCGGCACGTGCGCCGGCGTCGGCTGCTCGCTTGGCCTCGAGTCCGGCGACCTTGTCGCCCTCACCGGTGATCCCGGCGATCACGGGTACGTCGCCGGCGTTCTCCACAGCGACCTCGATCACCCGCACCTGCTCCTCGGGGGTGAGGTAGGTGCCCTCTCCGGCGTGGCCCAGGTAGACGAGGCCGGTGATGCCGGGGATCGAGGCGTACCACCGAGTGAGTGAGGCGAGTGCGTCGTAGTCGACCTCGAGGTCGCGAGTGAATGGTGTGACGGGCGCGGGAGTGAGGCCGCGAAGGTCGAGGTTCATGAGCTGGGCTCCTCGTGTCTGAATCGGATGGGAACGTTGGCGGGAACGTTCCCGCCCATGGTGTGTGACGGACCTCATATGAGTCAAGGGGCCGAAGAGAACTTTGCTTTGGCGGGCGCGCACTTGGAGCTGCGCTGCCGCCCATCGACCCGTTCGTCGTTGCCCGCTCCGGGCGGGCGCCGGAGTCCTACGGGCGTTGTACGCCTACTCGCGCTTCTCCGGGACCAAGACGTTGAAGTACGCGACCGGGGGCATGGTTGGCGTGAGCGGGGTCCGCCACCGATCCGCCAACTTTCCTACCGAGACCGCGGTGCGGGCCCGAGTGGTTGGCCTCCGGGGCCATCGCTGAACGTCAGCCAAGGGATCGACGGCCGTTGTGCGATCGCGGGCTTGCGGTAGTCACACACGCCTGCGGCGAAGACCTTCCTGAGGCGTTCCCATTGTGCGTTGGTGAAGTCGACGGTGTAGTCGCTGTGGTCGAGGGGCATGAGTTGGCACTTCAGGATGTTGTCGGCCAGCGGCCCGCCGGCGGCGATGCGGGGGTCGGCGAAGTAGGGGAACGCAGCCCTGCACACGCTCATGTCGGTGACTTTCTTGCCCGCGACCCAGCACGCGTCGACGGCATCCGCGGGCTTGTTGCGGAGCACCCGTACCTCGAGCGGGTCGCTGGAGGCATCGGCCTCGATGTTGGCCAACCATTTGTCGATGAGCAGGAACGCCTGCTCGTTGGCGGTGGCGTTGCCGATGAGCGCCTCGGGGCTGGTCCAGATGATCTGGTTGCCGTGGCCGCCGTTGGCCTGGTCGAGGCGGGCGCGCATGACGTAGCTGTGGACGTCGGTGTGGATCTCGAGGTTGCTCGATCCGCGCAGGTCGATGATCGGGACCTTGGCCGCTTCCCGCGGGTAGGTGACTCGCCCGGAGCGGTAGGCGATCTCGAGAGCGGCAGGGTCGGCCACGCTGCGTTGCGGCTGCCAGTTCCAGTCGATGTCCAACCCGCCGACCTTCTCGTTGAGGTCGACGAACTGCTCGGGCAGGATCTCGCCGGACTCCAGCGCGTGCAGCCCGTACTGCACGCCGACATTGTCGAACGGCCGGTTGGCGAACCCTCGGCCGATCCGCTGCTCGACCGCGTCCCACGCCTGCGCCGGACGCCGGCCCCATATCGCCACCCCGTAGTCCTGCAGAGTGCAACGTACCCCGGTGGGGTTGGTCTGCGCGTCATAGACCCACGCCGGGTTCGGGTCCAGCGGGGTGGAGCCGCCCCCGAGCGCACCACCGAGGCAGCCGGGGCCGTTGTCCGGGTCGAGCCACGTCTTCGAGTACTGGGCGATGCCAGTGGGGTTGTCCCAGAACGATCGGCACACCGTCTCGGCTGCGTAGCCCGCGACGGCCGCTCGCTGGGTTGTCACCGCCCACAGCGGCGAGCTGTCGAAGTGCCGGTCGAGCAGGTGACAGTCCTCTGCCTCCTGCATGGTCTCCCAGATGTCCGGGTAGCTGCACGACGGTTGGATGCCGTTCAGCAGGCCGGGGTAGTTTGAGGCGATCCAGTGCTGCTGCATCGACCCACCCGAGCAGCCCTTGCTGATCGTGTAGCGAATCTCGCCGTACTTCTCGACGATGTGCTCCTTGAGCATCGTCAGCGCCTCGGCCGACACCACGTCGTTGCAGTTCTGCCCGAGGATGTTCAGGTTCGACAGGGCCACCGCGAAGCCGCGTGACAGGGCCTGATCGTTCAGCACCGTGCCATCGGGCAGGGACTCCGGTGAGCCCTGCGAATGCCGTGGGGTGCAGTCGCCGCCGAACGGGACGAGCAGCTTGCCGTTCCAGCCGCGCTGCCGTGCCCAGGGAACCCACGACTGGGTGGGGTCGTGGAGCACTGCGATGTCGTAGATTCCGCGGTCCATCACCCCGCGCTCGCGGCGCACGATGTAGGGGACGCGGTTGCCCTGGTCGGTGGTCGTGTAGGCCAGGTCCAGCGGCCGGTGGTCCGGGTCGTACGCGGCGAACTGGCTGGTCACCGAGGACTTGTAGAGAAGCTCGAACTTCGCCGGGGTGTTGCACTGGGCGTCCCGCGCCGGGCCGAGACCGTTCTCCTCGGTCGCGCAGATCCAGGGCTGCACCTGCGGCCCGGCGAACATCGGCCCCCCGATCGGATGGTTGGTCATCGTCATCCGGGCCCCGCCAGCCGGGCCACGGGCGGTCAACACGTTCTCGCCGACAGCCAGCCCCGTGACCAAACCGAGAAAGCGACCGTCGGACCGGACAGCGAACGCGGGAGTCAGGTTCCTCCCGGCCACGTCGACTCGAACCTTGGCGGGATCGGTGTTGCTGGGCAGCACGATCTCGACCAGGGCGTCGCCGCCGGAGACCAGGTCCGCCCGGCTGGACAGCACCTTGACCTGCATGCCATCCGACTCAGCCGAGTATGCGGTGCCCGTTGCAACTGCCGCGAACAACAGCATCGAAGCGGCCGCGCCACTGATCAGCCTTCTCGCCAGCATGAATCCTCCTCGGTGACGCGCCCCGGCAGCGCGGGATGACCGGTGTGCTCAGGAAGTCCCGACTCCGGTCAACCCGAGGATGGTCCAGTGGCGTGCAACGCGGCACCTCCGAAAGTGGGTCAACTGCACGGATGGGTGACGTCTGATCTGTGCACCTGCTCGTTCGTGAGCTGGTCGCTGACAGGATCCCGTGGCGATGACGTGCCGAGCGCGTGAGTGGTCCTTGCCGCAAAACGGCGCCTGACCTGCGTAACATGCGAAACCTGGTGCCCCAGGCAAGAGTCGAACTTGCGACCTTTCGCTTAGGAGGCGGCTGCTCTATCCACTGAGCTACTGGGGCATTCGCGAATATCTTGCCATGGTGACGGGTGATACTACGGTTTGGGGTTCGGTGTGGTCAGGGGCCAAACTTGGGGGCCTCGCGTAGGTTGAGTCACCGTCGACTCAACCCGAATCCCCCCAAAGACAAGCGACGAGTGACGGTGATCTATGCCTGACGCCTCCATGCCTCCCCGACGTGGGGGTGCGGATTCAGGCTCCGGCGTGTCCGGATTCGAGTGGATGTACGGCGCCGACGAGCCTGAGAGCAACGAGTCTGGGGGGACTCATGCCGGCCGTGGTGCTCGAGTCGCGGACGTACCGACCGACCAGCCGTCGGCGGAGCCCGGCGGTGGCCGGCGAGCCGCGCGTCCGCAGTCGGACTTCGTCTCGCCGCCGCCTCCAGGGCCTGGTTCATCGGGCGGTGGCCGTCGGGCTGCGCGTCCGGCCCCTCAGGAGCCGGCTCAGCCCGAGCCTCCCGCTGTCGAGCCGCTGCACGCAGAACCGGTGCGGCGGGAGCCGACCCGCGCCGAGCGCTTGCAGGCGATGGGCCGGGGGACCACTGGGTCGTCGCCGATGCCTCCCCCTCCTGCCCCTCAGGAGTGGGACCCCGACGCGACGGCCGTGGCCCCTCCGTTGCGCGAGACTCCGCGCCCCAGAGGCCGCATACCTGCGCCGCCGGCCCCCGTACCGTCCGTCGAGGAGACCGCGATCGCGCCCGCGCCGGAGTGGTATCGCCAAGATCCTCACCCCGCCCCTCCCGCCCCCAAGGTCCCCGACCAGCAGCTCGCCCCGCCGGCCGCGCGCGAGTTCGACTGGAACGACCCCGGCGCGACCGCTGTCG
>JALZDD010000877.1 GCA_030862715.1 Actinomycetota bacterium
TGGTCGCGGTCCGGATGGTCTCCGAGGGCGTCGACGTGCCCCGGCTCGCGGTCGGGGTCTACGCGACCACCACCTCCACGCCGCTCTTCTTCGCGCAGGCGGTGGGGCGCTTCGTACGTGCTCGTACTCGTGGGGAGACCGCCTCCGTCTTCCTGCCGTCGGTCCCGAACCTGCTCGGCTTCGCCTCCGAGCTGGAGCTGCAGCGCGACCACGTACTAGGTCGGACGGTCACTGGAGAAGACGATTTGTTCGCCGCCGAGGACGCGCTGATGGCCGCGGCCAACGCCGAGGAGGGCGCCTCCGAGGAGGAGCTGGGGGCCTGGGAGGCCATGGGGTCGGAGGCGCGCTTCGACCGGGTGCTCTTCGATGGCGGCGAGTTCGGCCACTCCGGCGAGGTGCACGTCGGCTCCGAGGAGGAGATGGACTTCCTCGGCATCCCCGGCCTGCTCGACACCGACCAGATGAAGACCCTGCTCCAGCAGCGGCAGAGCGACCGGGCGCGCAAGCAGAAGTCGGCCTCGGCCTCGGCGCCGGTCGCGGCCGACGAGCCCGTCGCCGCTGTCGCCGCCCATGAGCAGCTCGCCGTGCTGCGCCGCGAGCTCAACGGCCTGGTCGCCGCCTGGCACCACCGCACCAAGACGCCCCACGGCGTCACCCACAACCGGCTCCGCAAGGAGTGCGGCGGCCCGCCCGCCGCGGTCGCCAACGCCGACCAGCTCAAGGCCCGCATCGACACCCTGCGCGACTGGGCCGCGCGAGGCTCGGCCTGAGGTAGCTCGGGACGATGACAGCGCTCGAGATCGCCGTGACGTCGGTGGCCGGCGCGCTTGCCGCGCGGGCGGCCGGGGCGACCCGGGTCGAGCTCTGCGCTGCCCTCGAGGTCGGCGGGGTCACCCCGTCGCAGGGGTTGGTCGAGGGAGTCCTCGACGAGGTCGGTGGCGTCGATGCCGATGACGGCTGGCAGGGCGTCCACGTGCTCGTCCGGCCTCGGCCGGGCGGGTTCGGCTACTCCTTCGAGGAGCGCCACCTGCTGCGGCGCGAGGTCGAGACGGTCCTGGAGGCCGGAGCCGACGGGATCGTGATCGGCGCGCTCACCCCGGAAGGGGAGCCGGACCTGGAGCTGGTCCGGGAGCTGGCGGAGGCGGCCGCCGCGTACGAGGCGACGGTGACGTTCCACCGGGTGATCGACCTCAGCGCGGACCCGGTCGCGGCGATCCGGGCACTGGACGGGGTGGTCGACAGGGTGCTGACCTCAGGAGGCGCGCAGGCCGCTGCCGCAGGGGCCGCGACGATCGCCGAGATGGTTGCCGTCGGCGGGCCGGACGTACTGGCCGGAGGTGGCGTGACCATCGACGCGATCGGGGCGCTCGCGGCGCTCGGTGTCGAGGGCGTGCATCTGTCCGCCAAGCGGCGGGTCGTCACGACCGGCCGGGTGGCGCTGGGCGTCGCCGACGACGGCGGTCACTGGGTGACCGATCCGGGTGTGGTGGCAGCCGCGGCCGCCGCCTTGGTCTAGGCGGGGGTGTCACCCTCGACCAGGTCGCGGAGCACGGCGACGGCGGCCTCGAGATCGGCCTGCGTGCGGTGACGCGACTCGAGCCGCTCGGCGATGAGGTGGGAGATGCGCTCACGTACGTCGGCGAGATCGGCGCGGCCGGCGTCGGTCAGGGTCACCAGGCTCGCCCGCGCGTCGGCGGGGTTGGGCTCCTTGCTGACCAGGCCGGTCTCCACCAGCTGGGCGATCTGGGCCGACATGGTGGGCTGCGAGCAGCCGTCGGCGCGAGCCAGGTCGGTGATGCCGAGCGGGCCGATGGCGTCGAGGATCGTGAGGACCCGGACGCTGGCCGGAAGGTCGAGCGCCCGGCGGACCAGGCGCATGAGTCGCGCCGCGTAGACGACGAGGTCGCTGGACAGGTCCAGGGTCTTCGCTGACGCGGAGCCCGAGGCGGTCGGGGCTTCCGAGGGAAGCAGCTGCTGTGAAGGCATCGATCGGAATCCAGAGTTGGGGGTTGCGGCGCAGTGAACGGGTGGAGACTATCTGAGAATGACTACGGAACGGCACACCTG
>JALZDD010000901.1 GCA_030862715.1 Actinomycetota bacterium
CGCCGATCGCGAGCAGCCGCCGCGTGTAGCCGCTGGTGGGCCCGAGCGTGCACACCTTGAACCGCACCGGCCGCTCCTTGTTGGACCAGCAGCCAGACCCGTCGGGCGCCTGGTAGCCGAGGCTGGCGTCGAGCAGCCGGTCCGGGCTCTCGCAGCCGGCGGTAGCGGGGTCCATGGCGGCGGCGCCGATGCAGCCGGCGTACCTCTTCGCGGCGTCGACCGCGGCCGCCCTGGCCGCGGCGTCCTGGCGCTCGACCGCGGTGGCGCCGGCCATCGTCGTGCCCGCGACGAGCGCAAGCACGACCGGGATGGCCACGAGGCGCCCGAGCCCGGCGCTGTGCGGTCCGAGGGGCGGCCCGACACGCGTGACCGGCACCTCGACGAACCGGTGGGTGAGCCAGGCCAGGACCACCGAGGCCGAGAGCACGACCACCGCGGCGAGGAGCGTGGTCCGGGTGGCGTACGTCCAGCTCAGCCACGCCACCAGCAGCGGCCAGTGCCACAGATAGAGCGGGAAGGAGATGTCCGCGACGAACCGCAACGGCCTCACCGCGAGAAGCCGCTGCGGCCCCCAACGGGCCGCAGACCCGGAGCCGATCACGACCAGCAGCGCCCCGCCGACCGGCCACAGTGCCCACGGCCCGGGGAAGAGCGCCGCGCCATCGAGCACGAACCCTGAGCTCGCGACGAGGAGCAGCCCGGCCCAGGCGAGCACCGGGCGCGCGGTCCCCGGCGGGCGGAGACGGTCGAGCCCGAGCGCGAGCAGCGCCCCTACGCCAAGCTCCCAGAAGCGTGCCCCGGTGTGGAAGTAGGCCACCTGCTGGTCGGCGATCCCGAGCCGCCACGCGAAGACGAACGAGGCGACCGTCGCCACCCCCACGACGAGCGCCAGCGCGAGCCGCAGCCCGGCCCGCGCCACCCGCCAGGTCACCAGCACCACCACCGGCCAGACCAGCAGGAACTGTCCCTGCACCGCAAGCGACCAGAAGTGCTGCAGCGGGCTCGCGCTCGGGCCGGCCGCCCCGTAGGCGAGCTGCGACCGGATCATCTCCCAGTTCAGGACGTACGCCGCCGACGCAGCGATCTCCCGTAGCGACGAGCTCCACATCGACCGCGGCATGACCGTCACCATCAGCACCGCCGTCCCGGCGAGCACGACCAGCGTGGGAGCCGAGAGCCGCAGGAACGTACGTCCGTAGTGGTCGGCCAGGCGCAGCTCGGACGAGGCGACCCGGCGGACGAGCGACCGGGTCACCAGGAACCCGGTCAGCGCCAGGAAGACGTCGACGCCGCCGGAGACCCGGCCGTTGCCGAAGAGGTGGAAGACCACCACGAGCGCCAGCGCCAGCCCCCGCAGGCCGTGGATCTCAGCGATGCGCGGCGGTCGGGGAGGCTGCGGCATCGG
This sequence comes from Actinomycetota bacterium, assembly GCA_030862715.1. The sequence continues at coordinate 1,406 of JALZDD010000901.1, forward strand.
GTCACACTAAAGGCCCCTGGTGACCCGGGGGAGAAGTGCAGGTTAAGAGCCGAGGACCTGTTCGAGGTAGGGGTTGCCGAAGGTGCGCGACGGGTCGAGCTTGTCGCGCAGCGCGACGAAGTCGCCGAACCGCGGATAGCGTTCGCCCAGGTCAGCGGCGGTGAGCGTGTGCATCTTCCCCCAATGCGGGCGGGCTCCGGCCTCGCCGGCGATGCGCTCGAAGGTCGCGAAGTACTCCTCCCGCCAGGGTGAGGGGGGCGCCGTGTGGATGGCGATGTAGACGTTCTCGCGCTCGAACCCGGTGGACAGCGGGATGTCGTCGGCGCAGGCCACCCGGACCTCGACCGGGAACGAGATGTTCCACGACGAGGCCTCGACCGCACGCTCCAGCTCGGCGAGGACCTCCATGCCGACGGCACGCGGAACGGCGTACTCGCTCTCCACGAACCGGACCTTCCGCTGCGTGGTGAAGACGCGATAGGAGATGTCGGTGAAGTCGCGCGGCGAGAGTGCGGAGGCGGCGAAGCGGGCCAGCGGCTTCACCAGGCCAGGGACCCGAAGACCGAGACCGACGGTAGCGCCGAATGCCTGGTTGGAGAGGAGCTCGTCGTCGAACCAGCCGCGGAACCGGCCCACCGGCGCCAGCGGTGTCTCCGGCAGCGGCAGCCGGGTGTTGTGCTTGGTCAGGACCCGGGTCGTGTGCGGGAACCAGTAGAACTCGAAGTGGTCGGTGCCCGACGCGTGTTCATCGAACGACGCCATCACCTCGGCGAGCTCCCCGTTGCCCTCGCGTGCGCGCAGCGCGAAGAGAGGCTCGGTCTGGAGCGTGACCTCGACGATGATCCCGAGCGCACCGAGCCCCACGCGGGCGAGGTCGAAGATCTCCGGATTCTCCGACGCCGAGCACGAGACCACGGAGCCGTCGGCGAGGAGCAGCCGCAGGCCGCGTACCTGGGTCGCGAGGCCGCCGAAGCGCGCTCCCGTGCCGTGGGTGCCGGTCGAGATCGCCCCGGAGATCGACTGCTCCTCGATGTCACCGAGGTTGGTCATCGACAGGCCGAGCGCCTCGAGAGCGCGGTTGAGGACCTTGAGACGGGTGCCGCCGCGTACCGTCACCAGGCCGGTCGTCGAGTCTGCCCGGACGATCCCCGAGAGACGATCCAGGCTGACCTGGAGGTCGACCGGCGACCCGATAGCGGTGAACGAGTGCCCCGCGCCGATCGGCCTGATCCTCCGCCCGGCCTCCGCCGCGGCGACGACGACCGCCGAGAGCTCTGCCTCGTCGCGAGGCAGCACGACCTCGACCGCGCCCGCGTGCTGGTTGCCTGCCCAGTTCTGCCACTCGCTCACGCCGCAAAGGTTGTCGCCTCGGAGCCGCCCGGTCAACGCCTTCGCCCACATCGATCGGCCCGCGCGGCGGCACAGTTGGTCACCTCCCGTTGACGGGAGCGCCGCGTGGGGCATAGACACTTGCGTCGTGGTCACGACTTCCCACCATCTCTCCGCCCAGCAGCACGAACGGCTCGACCGGG
>JALZDD010000906.1 GCA_030862715.1 Actinomycetota bacterium
GCTGGCACCTGCGAGGAGCAGGTGCCAGCGGTCCCGCTACGTTCCGAGGATGCCCCGCTGTGTTGCCCGACTCGTCCTCGGCATCGTCCTGGCCGCCGCGGTCGTCAGCGTTCCGGGCGCGGTGACGGCACCGTCAGCGGAGGCGGCCTGCCGGCCGGCGCTCAAGTCGCTGACGCTCGCCAAGAGCACCGTGGCGGGAGGTACGTCGACCACCGCCACGATCCGGCTCACCTGCCGGACTCCCCGGCGCGCCAAGGTGCAGCTGTGGGCCAGCACGGGCATCCGGGTTCCGGCGTACGTCTATGTCGCCGGCGGCCGGAGCACGCGCGTCGTCACCGTTCGGACCTCACCCACGACAGTGCGCAGCAGCGGCAGGGTGAAGGCGGTCTACCGTCAGGTCGTACGCCGCGCGACACTCGTCCGCACGGTCACGCCGTGCTACCCGACGCCGGAGCCCACCGCGGTGGCATTGCCCGCGTACGTCCACGCCGGTCAGAGAGCCACCGGGACGGTCACGCTCGACTGCGTCGCCAAGACGTCCCTGGCCGTGAGCCTCACCTCGAGCTCGTCCTGGGTCACCGTTCCGGGCACGCTCACGGTCCTGGCCGGACGGCGTACGGCCTCGTTCACGGCGGTCACGAAGGCGCCGGCGGTTGGGACGCTGCCCGCGTTCAACGTGACGATCAGGGCGACCCGGAACAGCAAGAGCGCTGCGCGGACGATGCAGGTCCGACCGGAGATCCGGGCGTTCCGGACCGGTGACGGGTTCACCGTCAACGAGCCGGTCCTGACGCCCGAAGGGACCGACGGCTGGGTCTGGGGAACCCTCCGGATCACCCTGGACCATCCGGCGCCGCCGGGTGGGCTCGTCGTCAACGGCTCGATCGTTCCCGAGGGCGCGACCTGGACGGAGGCGACGATCTATCACAACCCGTACCCACCCGACTCCCGCGTGACCGACCACCTCACGATCACCGACTCGGCAGGCAACGTCCTGGTCCGCGAGGACTTCACCTACATCGTCCATCCGGCACCGTGAGGGGATCCCTGGCGTGCCGGGGCAACACCCCTGTGCCCGAAGCACGCCAGGGACGATTCATGCGCCGGCGGGCGCGAGGACGATGTCGAACCGCACCTTCGACCACGTGCCGTCGACGACCCGGCCGTCCGGGGTCGGCGTCCCGGTGGCCTGCCGCTCGAACTGCTTGATCAGCGACTCCTTGACCCCGAAGACGGTGTCCTTCCAGCCGATCGGGTCGCCCTCGGGGAAGATGTGGGTGACCAGCGTGCGGCAGCCCTCGTGGGTGACCATGAAGTGCAGGTGCGACGCGCGCAGCGGCGAGCGCCCGACCGCGGCCAGCATCTTGCCGACGGGGCCGTCGTCGGGGATCGGGTACGGCGTGGGCGTCAGTCCCCAGAACCGGTAACCGCCCTCGGCGTCGGTGAACAGGTGCGCCCGAGCGGCCCGCGCGCCGGCATCGCGCTGGACGTCGTAGAGCCCGTCCTCGTCCGCCTCCCAGACCTCGATCTTGGCTCCGACCAGCGGCTTTCCGTCAGTCGAAGTGACCGTTCCGGTGACCCAGCACGGCTCGCCCGGAGCACCGAAGGCCATGTCGCCGCCCAGCTCGATCGCCGGAGAGTCCTCCACGAAGAACGGCCCGAATACCGTGGCCTCGGTCGCGTCGGCGTACGCCTGGTTGTTGATGTTGATCGTCTGCATCGAGGCGCCGAGGGTGTCGGAGAGGAGGATGAACTCCTGGCGTACGTCGTCGGTGATGTGGCCGGCCTTGGTCAGGAACTCGATGGCGGCGCCCCACTCCTCCTCGGTGAGGCGTACGTCGCGGATGAAGGCGTGTAGGTGACGCGTCAGCGAGACCATGACCTCCTTGACGCGCGGGTCCTCGCAGTCGTCGAAGGACGCGACGACGGTGTCGACCAGGGTCTGCTCGACCGCCTTCTGCTCCGGCGATACGCCAGGTACGTCGCTCATCAGCTCTCCTCTCCCGCCCACGCCGCGGTCAGCAGCGCGGTCAGGTTCTCCTCGGTGACCGGGGTCGGGTTGTTGTCGGGGATGGCGGCCATGATCGGCGCGACCGCCTTGGCGATGCCGTCCGCGGGCATGCCGTAGTCCTCGAGCGCCTTCGGCGCCGAGAGCGTCGTACGCAGGGCACCGAGCCCCGCGACGGCGCTCGTCGCCCCGAACGCCGCCGCGATCCGTGCCTCCGCCGCGGGCGCGGACGGCGCGTTGAAGGCGAGCACGTGCGGGAGCACGACCGCGTGGGTCTGGGCGTGCGGCAGGTTGAACATGCCGCCGAGCACGTGGCAGATCTTGTGGTGCATCCCCGAGCCGGCGGACGTGAACGAGACCGCCGCCAGGTAGGCGCCGTAGAGGGTCTGCTCGATCCCTTCGATGCTCTCCGAGTCCCCGGCGACGAGTGGTAGTCCGGTCGCGAGCCCCCGGATGCCCTCGGCGGCGTTGACCTGGTCGATGGGGTCCACCCGCGGACCCCACATCGCGTCGACGCAGTGCGCGAGCGCGTTCAGGCCGCTGGCGACGGTCATCTCGCCGGGCAGCGTGGTCAGCAGCGAGGCGTCGTAGACGACCGACCGTGGCAGGACACGGGCATCGATGCCGGTCGTCTTGGTCTCGCCCGAGGTCAGGCCCCAGACGTTGGTCGCCTCGGAACCGGCGTACGTCGTCGGGACCGCCACGATCGGCAGCCCCGTGGTGAGCGCGACGGCCTTGGCCAGCCCGGTGGTCGAGCCACCGCCGACGCACACCAGCGCGTCGACGGCGGACTCGGCAGCCCGCTCACGAGCCCGCTCGGCGACCTCGACCGGCACGTGCATCACGACCTCGTCGTGGTGCAGCGCGACCGGTACGCCGGCGGTCACCCGGGCGGCGAGCTCGGCCTCGCGCGCACCGGCGATGACCATCACCCGCCGCGCGCCGAGCTCGTCGATCTCTGCTGCCACCGCAGCGTGCGCCTCGCCGGTGGCGAAGCGGACCCGCTGCGGCAGCGACTCATGCGTGAACTTCATCGAATCCCCCCGCTCGACCGGAACGATCAGGCCTTGCCCAGCAGCGTCGCGACCGCCTCGCTCAGCGCGGCGCCGGGGTCGTCGGGCAGCGACATGGAGCGCCAGGCGATGTGCTTGTCGGGACGGACCAGGATGGCGCCCGACTCCTCGACCTCGCGGAGCTTGGCCCAGTCGAAGTAGAGGTCGGTGACCGCTCGGCCGGGACCGATCACGACGGTCTGGAGCGGGATCCCGAACTTCGTCCGGGCCGCCTCCGCCGCGTCCTCCCACGCCTCGCCGGCGACGCCGGTGATCAGCGTCCACTTCGTGTAGGGCGCGAGGTCGAGCATCGCGTGCTTCTCGACGTTGTCGCCGACCCAGGCGTGCGGAAGGTGAGCCCCCGGCGAGGTCGACATCCGGTGGTAGAGGTCCTCGTCGTCGGTCGGCGCGGGCCGGGTGCCGTCGGAGACGATCGCGGTGGACTCGTAGAACTGACCGAGCTCTACGCCGTGGGCGTTGAACTCGTAGTTCTTGCGCTCCATCGCGGTGACCAGAGCGGCGCGCTTGGCGGCACCCTCGGGGGTGTTGGCCTTGCGCTCCTCGATCGCCTTGGCCATCTCCTCGCCCTCGAGGCCGACCACGCCGAGCGCCTCGAAGAGCTCACCGAACTCGCGCGCGGACTGGTTGGCGCGGGTGACGATCCGCTTGGCGACCGGGGCACGCTCGGCGGAGTAGGACTCCAGCAGCGAGGTCTCCGCATAGCCTTGGAGCACCGCGGCGAGCTTCCAGGCCAGGTTGTACGAGTCCTGGATCGAGGTGTTCGAGCCGAGACCGTTCGACGGCGGGTGCCGGTGGATGGCGTCGCCGGCGCAGAAGACGCGGCCCTTCTGAGCGTGGGTCGCGTACATCTCGTTCACGCCCCACAGCGAGTAGCCGGTCACGTCCGGCTCCAGGTCGGGCATCCCGAGCAGGTCGCGGATGACCTTGACCGCGTACTCCTCGGTCAGCTCCGGCGGCGGCTGGTTGATGTCATAGCCCCACACGATCAGCCACTCGTCCCAGGGGCGGACCATGCGGACCAGGCCGGTGCCGATGCCGCCGACGTTCGAGCCGGGCTGGATGACCCAGTAGAGGACCGACGGGCGGTGGTCGACGAGCTCGGAGAGGTCGGCCTTGAAGGTGATGTTCATCGACCCGGCGATGTCCATCGCGCCTTCCATCGGAAGGTCGATGTCGGCGCCGACCTGGGTGCGGGCGCCGTCTGCGCCGATGAGGAACTTCGACCGGATCTTGTACTCGTGGCCGGTCAGCCGGTCGCGGGCGATCGTGGTGACGCCCTCGTCGTCCTGGGTGTGGCTGAGGTATTCGGTGGAGAACCGGGTCTGGGTGCCGCGCTCGGTCGCGTTGCGCACCAGGATCGGCTCGAGGTACGTCTGCGGAATGTCGACGGTCAGGCACGGCGAGGCGAGCTGGTAGTCGGCCTCGCGGTCGGGGCGGGTGCCCCAGGTGCGGATGCGGCCGATCTCCTCGCCTGCGATGCTGGTGCAGAAGACGGTGTCACCGACGAGCTCGTGCGGCGTCGCGTCGGCCAGCACCTGCTCCTCGATGCCCAGGTCGCGGAAGATCTCCATCGCGCGCTGGTTGGTGATGTGCGCCCGCGGCGTGTTCGCGGTCCAGCGGTACTTCGTGATCATGATGTTGTCGACACCGAGCTCGCTCAGGAAGAGCGCGGCGGAGGCGCCGGCCGGGCCGGATCCCACGACGAGGACGTCGGTGGTCACGACATCCTCGGTCTCGGGGACCTCGGTCTCTTGCTGGCCGTCGTCGAAGACTGGCATGTTCCTCACCTTTCCGAGGCC
>JALZDD010000916.1 GCA_030862715.1 Actinomycetota bacterium
CCGGTACGTGCAGCGCGTCGTTCAGCTGCCGCAGGCTGGTGGGCTCGAACGACTGGACCACCACGCGCCCGTCCGGGCTGTTCAGGCCGTTGCGCTTCACCGCGTCGATCAGCGGCTCCTCCAGCGACAGCCCGATCGAGTCGAAGTACGTGGGGTGCTTGGTCTCCGGGAAGATCCCGACCGGGCGTCCGTACGTCCGGCTGGCCCGCTTGGCGAAGTCGATGACCTCCTGCAACGTGGGCACCTGGTACCGCCCGTCGTAGAGGGTGTTGCGCTGCCGCTGGTCGGGGATCCGTTCGACGGCGCGGAGGGTCTTCAGTTCGGCGAGGGTGAAGTCCTCGGTGAACCAGCCGGTCAGCGCGTTGCCGTCGATGGTCTTGGTGGTCTTCCGCCCGGCGAACTCGGGGTGGTCTGCGACGTCGGTCGTGCCGGAGATCTCGTTCTCGTGGCGGGCCACGAGCACGCCGTCCTTGGTCGAGACCACGTCGGGCTCGATGAAGTCGGCACCCTGCTGGATGGCGAGGTCGTACGCCGCCAGCGTGTGCTCGGGCCGGTAGCCGGAGGCACCGCGGTGACCGAAGACGATCGGCTCGGCCTGCTTGTGCTTGGCCGCCTGGACGGCGGTCGTGGTGGTGGCCGTCGCGGAGGCGGGGTGCGAGACCAGAACGGTCCCGGCGGCGAGCGCCGCGGCGGCGGCAAGCGCGAGAGTACGCATGCGAGTGGGGTTCAGCGTGGTCATGCCCCGATCACACCGGCCCCGGGAGTCGCTGGGGCCGGTGTGCGGTGAACGTGACGTGACGATCTGCCGAAACGACTCAGGCGGCGTCGCCCAGATCCAGGGATGACGTACGCCGCCCTGCGATCACTTCGCGGAGCACGTCGGGGTTGTTGGTGATGATGCCGTCGACACCACGGTCCAGGACGGCGCTCATGGTCGCGGCGTCGTTGACCGTCCAGGAGTGGATGTGCATGCCGAGCGCGTGCACCCGGGCGACGTAGCCCGCGTCGAAGGAGCCGAAGTGCGGGTTGATCTGGTCGGCCCAGGTGTAGCTGTCCAGGTCGGCATAGGCCGGGGTGCCGAGCAGGCCGACCGGCACCTCGGGCTGGACGCTCTTGTAGGTCTTCATCGAGCCGAAGTCGAAGCTCTGCACGGCCAGGCGGCCGGCAGCCACCGCGGCGGGTACGTAGCCGGGGAAGGAGTCGAACTCGGCCGCGACCTTCTTCTCGATACCCGGGTAGAGCGCCGGCGACTTGAGCTCCATCAGGATCCCGGACCGCGTCGGCCGCACCTGCTCGACCATCTCCTTCAGCGTCGGCACCGGCTCGCCGGCGTACTTCTCGCTGAACCAGGAGCCGGCGTCCAGCGTCTTGATCTCGGCGAGGGTGAAGTCCTTGACGTTCCACGGCGAGTGGCCGGGGAAGCGCTGCTCGACGTCGGTGGTGCGTGACAAGGTGGTGTCGTGCATCAGCACGAGCTCGCCGTCCTTGGTGGCCTGCACGTCCGACTCGATCCAGTCGGCCCGCTGCTCGATGCCGACGGCGAAGGCGGCGAGGGTGTTCTCGGGGGCGTACGCGCTCGCCCCACGGTGGGCGGTGACGGTGATGTCCTCGGCCCGGTTGGCCTCGACGGCGTTGACCGCCACCGGAACGATCATCGTGCCTGCTGCCAGCGCGACGCCGGCCAGTGCTGAGGTGAAGGTTTTGGACGCGACGGACGACAGCGACATTGCGCACTCCCGGGATCAGTGGACAACAACTGATCTCGAGTGAATCGGCCCCCGCCGACCTCGCCCCGACCTCTTGATGGCCGAAGCCGTACGCCTCGGTGAACTCGGCCCCGAATCAGCCGAGCACGGCGCGGAGCCTGTCCGCGTACTCCTTCTGCTCGCCGTCCTTGTATTTGTGGCGGGGCCAGAAGAAGCCCTTGAGGCCGTCGCCGCGGGTGCGGGGGACGACGTGCAGGTGGAGGTGTGGGACGGACTGGCTGACGACGTTGTTGATCGCGACGAAGCTGCCCTGGGCGCCGAGCCCGTCCACGACCGCGGCGGCCAGGCGCTGGGAGTTGGCGACGAAGCGTCCGTGCAGGTCAGGAGGGAGATCGAGCAGGGTGGCGAGATGCTGTCTGGGCACCATCAGGATGTGGCCCTTCTGGACCGGCCGATGGTCGAGGAAGGCCAGGAAGCTCTCGTCCTCGAAGACCACCTCGGCCGCCAGGTCACCGGCGACCACATCGCAGAAGACGCAGCTCACGACTCGTCTCCCCACGACAGCGTCGCGACCACGAGGTCGACGGTCGGCAGGGCCATGTCGGCGAGGTCGGGGTGCGGGAAGGAGTAGATCAGCCGCGACTCGTAGAGCCGATCGGGAGAGGCCACCCACCGCTCCCCCACCGTCGTGGTCTCGGCCTGCAGCGGGTGCCGCACCATGCCGAACGGAGCCGGCCGGCTCAGCGCGACCGCCAGCCCGGCCGGGCGCCGCCCGACCCGCTGCAGCCAGAAGGCCAAGAACGCCGCGCCCTGCTCGGCGGCCGCGTTCTTGGCGGCGGTCATCCACTGCGCCCAGTCGGGCTGCTCGACCCTGGACCGCTGCACCTTCGGAAGGACCTTGGCGGCCAGGTCAGCGAGCTGGTAATCGCGTACATCCTCATCGGACATGTCCACGACGTACCACTCCTGCGCCTTCGGCAGCCGCAGGTCGACGTGCGGCTTGGGGCCGATCGCCTTGAGCACGTCCTTGATGCCCGCCCGGAACCGGTTCGGCCCGGCCGGGTCGAAGGTGACGTACGCGATCTCGTCGATGTTGGCGGTGAGGAACTCGCGCAGCCCGTCGGCGTTGCGCAGCTGCGCCCGCCGGCGGGTGTCCTCGGCGAGGAACGTCTCCAGCGCCTCCTGGGAGGAGAAGAGCATCGCCTCGTACGGTGGCCGGTTGCCGCGGTCCCCGGGAAAGACCCTGATCCGGGCCTCGTCGAGCTGGGGAACGACAACCTGCCCCGTACGCAGCGCAGCACCGACCGCGTCGGCGTCGGCGGCAGCAAGCGCCGCCTCCAGCGCGCGGTTGCGGTAGCTGTCGATCATCTTCCGAGGCTAACGCCTCGGATGTGGTCGAATCGGCCTAGACGGCGCCGAGACGCTGTGGCGTGTCGTCGTCGCAGGTCGCGAAGAAGTTGCCGACCTCGTCGACCATGTGGCTAAACGACTCCGCCGCGAAGAGCACCGGCTGGTAGTGGGTGATGTCGTAGTCGACCGTCGCCATCTGGGCGAAGTCGATCGGACGCACCTCCACCTCGCGGAACTCCTCGATCTCGCCGTAGGAGGAGAGCAGCCCGGCCCCGTAGGCCCTCAGCTCGCCCTCCTCGTAGAGCACGCCGAACTCGATGGTGAACCAGAAGACGTCGGCCACGACCTGGAGCGCCTCCCTGGTCTCGACGCGACGCGCGGCGGC
>JALZDD010000918.1 GCA_030862715.1 Actinomycetota bacterium
CCGAAGAGCCAGCCCCACTCCCCCGAGGCGGTCTCGAAGTCGTCGACCCAGAGGTCCCAGTGGTGGATCGCCCGCATCTTCGTCTCCTCGGTTCAGGCGATCATCCGACGATCGCGACGTTCTTGACTTCGATGTCGTGCGCCTCTTCGCCATAGTTGTGTACGGCGGTGGCCATCGTCTCCAGCACGGCGGCGGCGCGTCCGGAGGCGTCGATCATCCGGCGTGCGGCGCGGTCCGCGGCCTGCTTCGACCCGGTCTCGGCCGACCAGCCGGCAGTGATCTGATCGACCTCGTCCATCAGGTCGGTGAAGAACGTGCGCAGATCTCCGGCGGCAGTCTTCAGGGTCGTCTCGAGGTCCTCGATGCTGGCTTCCTTGACGATCAGACTGTTGTCGCTCATCAGATGTTCCCCAGTCGCTGTTCGAGATTCGAGGCCTGCCCGTGAGCCTCGTGGACGATCTCGTTCTGGGTCGTCGCGTGCTGGACGTCCACGTCGCGCAGCGCGGCGGCGTACTCCTGCATCAGCGTCGCCAGCCCGCCGACCTTCTCGTACCACGTCTGCAGAGACTCCACGAGACCTCCGGCGGCGCTCCCCATCATCCCCGGCACGGCGCTCTCGATGTTGCCGGAGAGGGTGGTCAGCAGCTTCTCGAGGTCGGCGATGCTGTCTTCGACATGCTTGGCCGCAGCGGTCTGTTGACCGACTGTCAGTTGAATGTTCACGGGCGCCCCAGAGTATTCGATGTGCCGGTGAGCCTGAGGCTACATTGTCCTTCGACGTACGTGGGTTGGGTACAGACTCGGAAGGCTCGGTGGATGGCGTCGTACGACTTCGAGGTGGATCTGGAGTCCCTGGCCAAGGCTGCTCAGGGGCTGGCCGAGACGGTGCAGCTGTTCAAGGACAAGGACGTCGAGGATTTGGTTCCGTCTGAGGACGCCTGCGGCTCCGAGGAGGTCTGGGGCGCGGTCGAGGAGTTCAAGGACCGTTGGGAGCGCGGCATGAACAACCTCTGCGAGGACGTCGGAGAGATGTCCGGCCGCATCGGGAAGATCGCGATGAACTACTTCGAGCTCAACGAGACGGGCAAGACGGAGATGGACAAGGCCAAGTCCGCCGCGACCGACCTCACCATCACCGGCGGAGGGAAGTAGCCGGTGCCCGACTTCACCATCAAGGGCAATCCCGGTGAGATCCGCTCCCGCGGCCAGACCTGCGCCGACAAGGGAAAGTTCTTCGACCAGACCGGCGACGCTCTCACCAAGATCGACACCCAGGGCTGGATCGGGCGGGCCGCCGACAACTTCCGCGACGCCCACGACCGCGAACCGAATCGCTGGTACGAGGCCGGCACCGGCTTCCGCGCCGCCGGCAACGCGCTGATCGACTACGCCTCAGCGCTGGAGACCGCGCAGCAGAACGCGGCGACCGCCAAGTCGGAGTACGAACGTGGCGAGGGCGTCACCACTCAGGCCAAGTCCGACTACGCCGAATACTCCAGCCGCTTCGACCGGGCCCGCTCCGACGCGCTGGCCGGCGGGATGACGTACCCCTACACCAAGGACCCCTTCACAGACCCCGGTGCCGAGATCCGCTCGGGCGCACTGGAGATGTTCGAGACCGCCAAGAGCGACCTGAAGATCGCCGCCGGACGCTGCGCCCGAGAGGTACGCGTCGGCTGCAAGGACGCTCCGGAGAAGCGCAACTGGTTCGAGTCCGGGCTCGCCTTCGTCGGCGGCATCTTCGAGGGCGCCGGTGAGGCCGTCTGGGATCTCGTCAAGATGGGCTACAACATGGGCCCGCTCCACGACATCATCGAGCTCGCCACCGGTGATCTCACCGCAGAGGAACTGGCCGCCCAGAAGTCGATGATGCTCGAGGACGCCGAGGCCCTGTGGCAAGCCCTCAAGACAGACCCCCTCGAGTTCGGCAAGCAGCTCGGCAAGGGCCTGCTCGACTGGGACACCTGGGCCGACGACCCGGCCCGCGCGATCGGCCACCTCGTCCCCGACATCGTCGCCGGTGTTCTCTCCGGCGGAACCGCCACCGCGGCAACCCGCGGCATCAAGGGCGGCGCCGACGCCCTCGACGCGCTCAGCGACATGACCAAGGGTCTTCGCGGCCTCGACAACCTCGACGGGCTCGGCGACGTCGGCAAGATCGACAATGCCATCGATGATCTCGGTGACCTGGGCAAGCTCGACGACGTCGGGCCCCGGTTGCCCGAAGGGGCGTTCGACAACGCTCCTCCCCCACCCCAAGGACTGGGCCGATCCCCGGACGACCCGGAGATCCTCCAATGGGTCGACGACATGCACGAGAAATACCCCGAGCTCTCCAAGGAGGAGATCCACGGGGTGTGGGACTACACCACAGACAAGGGCTATGGAGACATGAACGGGGCCCTTCGCAGCACCGACCCGACCCCGCCAGAGGTTCAGACCCGCATCGACAACGCCGTCGCCGGGCTCGACAGACTGCCGACGCACGAGGGAACGACCTTCCGTGGCACGAACCTGCCCGACTCGGTCGTCGAGGAGATCGCTCGAACAGGCACGTACAGTGACAAGGCATTCTCGAGCAGTTCGATGAACGAGAGCACCGCTCGGGACTTCATCAGGCCGTACGGCGACAATCCGACCTATATGAAGATCGACGGTCACTCGAGCAGTGACGTTCGTCCGTTCTCCGCTGCCCAACGCGAGGCCGAGTTCCTGTTCAAGCCCGACACGAAGTTCGAGGTGCTGCGGAACGAGGTCGTCGACGAGATCGAGATCGATGGCCAGATCTTGAGGAACGTACGAATCCTAGAGCTCCGGGAGCCGCGATGACCGAGTCCGACAACACCAGGTACAGCTCCGGCAAGCCGAAGCCGCAGTGGCTGATCGACTTCGAGGCAGAGGCCAGGAAGTCCGGCGACAAGGCACGCGAACAGCTGCGCGCTGAGCTCGGCGACAACGCCCCCAAGGGTAAGGAGTGGCCCGCCCCCGCGCGCGGGACCTTCGAGATCCACCTGTTCGAAGGTGCTTGGGTGCGGCTGTGGCACGAGCCGCACTCAATGGCCGGACGGATAAAGGGACTGCGCCGCGTCGCCGACGGTGGCCCCTTGGCCCTACTGATGGAGTTCGGCAACCGAGGCCTTCATGCCGCCCGCCGTGCCGATGGCTCCGCGTGGACCACCGACATCACAGTCGACGCGATCGCGACCGACTCCCCGCAGACCGAGATCACCGTATGGCTCGGTTTCGAGGACGCCGATGTCATCCCGGCTCCGGGCAACTTGCAGGTCGAGACCTGGACGATGCGCACCGCACCCCGTTTGGAGGCCCTGTGAACCCCGACGCCTTCCTCAAGACGCTGGAGAAGCTGCCTCCTTTCGAGGGCGTCGTGTTCCGCGGCTGCCCCGCCGATGCCGAGTTCGTCCGCGACGGCCAGGTGACCGTGACCACCGGCTTCACCGCGACCACCCGCCGCCCCGATCTGGTCGCGAGCAGCGGGACGGTCTACGCCATCTACACGACCACCGCCCGTGAGATCTCGGCCTTCTCCGCCCAGAAGGACGAGTACGAGACGGTCGTCCTGCCCGGCACAACGCTCGCGCTCGCCGAGACCCGACAGCTTGCAGGCCTCGACGTACGTCTGGTCTTCGAGTTCACCCCCGGCCAGCAGATCCCGCCCGAGACGGTCGAGACCGTCGCGACGACCGTCGAGTCCTGGCTCGCCGGCCTCAACACCCGATCCGAGCCGCGTCCCCGCTTCGTCGGCGACATCGCCTGATGGGCATCTTGATCGAGGGCAGCAAGGTCTACGAGGACGACGAGACGGTCACCTACACGTTCTTCAGCCCCGGCACCGACCGGACCGGCGAGGTGTCGATCACCAAGTCCGACATCCGTTCGCGACTCTCGACACTCGATACTGACCTCGGCCCTGCGGGCGCGAAGATCCTCATGAAGGCCTACAAAGACGCTGCCGCGACGGGGACCTGGCCGGACAAGGTGCTGTACGCCGCGTAACACCCGAAAC
>JALZDD010000922.1 GCA_030862715.1 Actinomycetota bacterium
GCGTCATGACGCGCCGACTCGGCGGGATTTCTGGTCCCGACGAGCCGACTCGGCATGCGGGATGTCAGGCTGGCTGCCGTACGGACTCGAAGTAGGTGATCAGCTCATCGGCGACCGACTCCGGCGCGAGCACCGGCGCGAAGTGTCCGGCCCCTGGCAGCTCCCAGATCTGGGAGTCGGCGACATGGTGGGCGATGAACTCCGCGACTGCTGCGAAGAACGGCCGCAGTCGGGTCTGCTGACCCGTGAGAACCAGCAGCGGCGCCGTGATCCGAGCGAGTGCCTCGGGGTCGGTGGACCGTGGCCCCGCATACGACCCGTCCTGCTGCACGAACCGGAGCATCGCCGGCACCCGCAGGGCCCATACGTCGTCGAAGCCCGTCTTCGCGAGCGCGGCCGTCTCCTCCTCGGTGCAGATCCACGAGGTGAAGACGCGGACCGCCTCGACGAGCTGGCCGTCGCCGGCCGCTGCTCCGACCTGCTGCATCGTGCCCAGAGTCTCGGCGATGTCGTCCGCTGACATCATCGGGATCAGCGTCGGCTCGTACACCGCTACGGCAGTGACTGCGTCACTGCGTGCAGCCGCGCCCAGTACCCACGCTCCGCTGCCCGACCAGCCGGTGACGTAGACCGGCTCGCCGATGCTGTCGACGAACGCTGTCACGTCGTCTTCCAAGCGCTGCGGCGAGTGGTCCGGGTGATCTGCCGACAGTCCGCGTCCGCGGGTGCTCGGCAGATAGCAGGTGAACCGGTCGGTGAGGTGGGGCAGCATGGCGTCCCAGGCGGTCTCGCCGTCGCCGATACCACCGTGGACCAGGACCAGCGCCGGCCCATCTCCCAAGACGCGTCCTGCGATCTCGGTGCCGGCACTGGACACCGCTCGGTGAATTCTCGTGTCGTTCATGGTGATCCCCCCCGGATCGAGGCGCCGCTGTTCGGCGCGTCTACAGGGATGCTCGTACGAGCGTCGGGTGCCCGGCATCGGTGAAGTCGGCCAACCTGGCGGTGGCCGCTACGCGGTTCTGCGTAGTCGTCTCAACGGGTGACGGTCAGCCCGTGGTCGATGGCGTAGCGGGTGGCTTGGGTCCGGGAGGTGACCCCGATCTTGTGGAAGATGTTCGTCAGGTGCCGGGCGACCGTGCGGTCGCTGATGAAGAGCGTCTCGCCGATCTCTCGGTTGGAGCGGCCGTCGGCCACCAGGCCGAGCACCTCGCACTCGCGTCGGCTCAGTCCGTCGGGCGCCGTCGGGACCGCGCGGTGTGCGCCCAGCCGAACGTAGGTCGCCTCTGCTTGCGCGGCCTCCGCAGCCGCGGACAGGTCGTCGCCAAGCGACCGGTAGGCTTGGGCAAGGAGAGCACAGGTTTCGGCGGCTTCGTACGCCGCGCCCAGCTCGTGCCAGCGTCGGCATGCGTCGCGAAGCAGCGGGAGTGCCTCCTCGGCGCGACCCTCCGCCAGCAGCACCGCGCCGCGTGCTGTGGCAGCCATTGCCTCCAGTCCTGAGGTGGCGTACATCGCCGTGGTCTCCACGAGCTCGGACGCGGCGGCTCTGGCGTCCTCGAGTCGCTCCGCAGCGGCCGCGATCTTGACCGCGGCAGCGCACAGCGACGCGCGCAGCAGAGGGTCGTCGCCCACCGCTGTCACGGCGGTACGTATCGATGTCGCGGCCCCGGCCGCGTCGCCTCCCTGTAGCTGTAACAGGGCTCGTCCCGGCTGCGGGTCTCGTCCACGTGCATGCGCTTCCCGGTAGGCCTCCGCAGCGGTTGGGTCGCCGCGCAACCGCCGCGCCTCACCGACGAGATACCAGGCCTCCGCCGCATAGTCGACCCGCATCGCATCGAGTTCCGTCACCACCCGCAGCGCCGAGCGCTCGGCCTCCTCCCACGAGCCGCGGAGGATGTGGAGCTGGGCCCGGTGCACCGCACACAGGCTGTCGAACACTCCGACTGCGGGGAGCGTGGATATCCAGTCCTCGGTCAGATCGGTCCAGCGGATCATCCGGCGGAGGTCGGCGACCTCGTGACAGGCTGCGATGGTGTGGCAGTAGAGGGTGCCCGCAATGAACGGCCCGACACGGCTGTCCAGAGCAGTGACCATCGCCTCGTCGAGCAGCGCCAGCCCGTCCGTCACCTGGCCGGCCCTGATCAGCGCGCGCCCTTCGCAGTTGACGCCGAGGAGCATCACGCTGGGCTCATCGATCCTCACCCCGAGGTCCCGCATCCGGCGGGCGGCGTCTGCTGCTGCCGACGGCTGGCCGGCCTGCAGATTCGGCTCGACTTCGGTGACCTGGATCAGCAGTCCGTGTGCCGGGCACTCCGGGAGGTCTTCGAGCAGACGCCCGGCGCGGCCGATCCAGCCCCGGGCCAGTGGTACGTCGCCCCGTCCCATGTGAAAGAGCCCGAGCAGAATCGCCGTCCATGCGGCCTCGGCCGGCCGTGAGCTGGCGAGAAAGGCCTCGCACGCGGCGGCCTCGAGCTGCAGGTTGTCCTCGACGCGGCCGAGCCACCACGTGGAATCTGCGTACGCTGCAAGATCGTCGGCGGTGAGCCGCTCCCTCTCGATCGCATCGAAGTGCGCCGCGGCGGTGGGCCAGTCGTGTTCCCCATGAGCCCGCCGCGCCAGAATCAGAATGTCCGCCGCCTCGTTCACAGCCGTCTCCTTCGACTGACAGCAGACTATCGACTGCGGAGAACCGCCGACCCGCTCATCGGCATGCCAGATCGAGACGTTGGGAACTACTCGGTGGGCCGGTGTCCCGCTGGGTCAGAGCGTGTCGGAGATTCCCGCCTCCGGGAGTCCGTGGCGCATACCACGGCCAACCACGTACACGTAGCCTCAACTGAATCGCCGAGTCGGCGCGTCATGAC
>JALZDD010000923.1 GCA_030862715.1 Actinomycetota bacterium
TGCTCGACGACGGCCGCGGTGACCTGGTCTCGCGGGAGTGCGACCTCGGGCTGGTGGCGCTGTCCGCTGCCGAGGGTCAGCTCCGGGTCGGTGACTCGTGGGGGCCGGTCGTGCCGCTCGCCGAGGCTGCTTCCCGGCTGGTCGCGCTCGCCTCACGCTTCCTTGACGTACGCGGCGAGGGGCCGTCCGCGCCCTGGCACGTCTCGGAGCTCGACGCCCCGCTGGTCGAGCCGGTCGCGGCTGACGATCGGGTGCCCGCCGTGGCCGAGGAGCTCGGCTACGGACCGGTGCCCGGCGGCGAGCATGTCGCGGCCCCGGACGGGGCGCTGGACCGGGCCGCGGTCTCGGCACTGGCCGAGCGGGCGCCGGCGGTGGTGGTGACGCCGTGGCGTGGCGTACTCGTGCCTTCGCCGCAGGTGCGCCCGACCCGGCGCTACGACTACATCGACCAGGGGCCGGCGATCTACGTCGACTCCTTCGCGACCATCCGGCGCGAGGCCGATCTCTCCGCGGTGCCGGCCGACGCCGAGCGGCTCGCGGTGCGGATGATCCACGGCAGCGGGCAGGTCGACCTCGCCTCCGATCTGGTCATCCACCCCGGGCTGGTGAAGGCGGCTCGCGGCGCGCTGGAGGCCGGCGCGCCGATCCTGTGCGACGCGACGATGGTCGCGACCGGGGTCACCCGCAGCCGGCTGCCGCGCGACAACGAGGTGCTCTGCATGCTCGGTGACGACCGGGTCCCGGCGCTCGCCCGCGAGTGGGCGACGACGCGTACCGCCGCCGCGCTGTCGCTGTGGGAGCCCTACCTCGAGGGCGCGGTGGTCGCCATCGGCAACGCCCCGACGGCGCTCTTCCACCTGCTCGAGATGATCCTCGACGGCGGTCCGCGGCCGGCCGCGATCGTCGGCTGCCCGGTCGGCTTCATCGGTGCGGCCGAGTCCAAGGAGGCGCTCGCCTCGTTCGCCGCCGATCACGGGATCGACATCCCCTTCGTCACCGTCCGGGGCCGCCGCGGCGGCTCGGCGATGACCTCCTCCGCCCTCAACGCACTCGCCCAGGAGCAGGAATGAGCACCCCCGGCCGGTTCACCGTTGTCGGCATCGGACCCGGGGATCCCGAGCTGATCACGCTCAAGGCGGCTCGGCTGATCGGCGCGGCGCCGGTGATCGCGTACCACGCCGGGGTGCGCAAGCAGTCGCACGCTCGCCGGATCGCATCCTCGCTGATCCCCGCGGGTGCGGTGGAGGAGGAGCTGCGCTACCCGGTCACCACCGGGACCACCTCGCACCCGGGCGGCTACGTCGGGGCGATGGCCGAGTTCTACGAGTCCTGCGCGGTCCGGCTCTCCGCTCACCTCGACGCCGGCCGCGACGTGGTCCTCCTCGCCGAGGGCGACCCGCTCTTCTACGGCTCCTCGATGTACCTCCACGACCGGTTCAAGGAGGTCTACGAGACCTCCGTCGTGCCGGGCGTCCCCGCCTTCGCGGCGGCCACCGCCGCGGTCTCCACCCCGCTGGTGCGCCAGACCGACGTGCTCACGGTGCTGCCGGGCACGCTGCCCGAGCCCGAGCTCGCCCGTCGCCTGGCCGACACCGAGGCGGCGATCATCATGAAGCTCGGCCGGACCTTCCCCGCGGTTCGTTCCGCGCTCGAGGCCGCCGGGCGGCTGGAGGGTGCCTGGTACGTCGAGCGCGCCTCGCAGCCCGAGGAGCGGTGGCTGCCGGTGGCCGACGTCGACCCGTCCACCGTGCCGTACTTCTCCCTCATCGTGGTGCCGGGAGACACGGCTCCCGCACCTGCCGCAGCGCGGCTGCGGCAAGAGCTACCCGCGGTCGAGCCTGTCGAGGCGGCGCGCGGGGGCGTCTCGACACACTCGACCAGCGGGGAGGTGTTGGTCGTCGGGCTCGGGCCCGGGCCGGATGGGTGGCTGACGCCGGAGGTCAGCTCGGCGCTGGCTGAGGTCGGCCATGTCGTGGGCTATGCGCCGTACGTGAACCGGGTGCCGCAGCGCGAAGGCCTGAGGCGGCACGCGTCGGGCAACACGGTCGAGGTCGACCGGGCCCGGCACGCGCTGGACCTGGCGCTCGCGGGGGAGCGGGTCGCCGTCGTCTCCGGCGGTGACGCCGGTGTCTTCGGGATGGCGTCTGCCGTGTTCGAGGCTGCCGAGGACCCGGCCTATGCCGGCGTACGCGTCCGGGTGCTGCCCGGGGTCAGCGCCGTCCAGGCGGTGGCCGCGCGGGCGGGCGCCCCGGTCGGTGCCGACTTCGCGGTGATGTCCCTCTCCGACCGGCTCAAGCCTTGGTCGGTCGTCGAGGACCGGCTGCGCGCGGTCGCGGCCGCCGACCTCGTGCTGGCCATCTACAACCCGGCCTCGCGCTCGCGCACCGAGCAGATCGGTCGTGCTCGCGACGTACTCCTGGAGCAGCGCAAGCCGGACACCGTGGTCGTGATCGGACGTGACGTCGGGCGGGCCGAGGAGTCGCTGACGGTGACCACTCTCGGGGATCTCGATCCCGGGACCATCGACATGAAGTGCCTGGTCATCGTGGGGGCGAGCTCGACCCGGGCGACCGCTGCCGGGCAGGTCTGGACGCCGAGGTACGTGCAGTGACCGCCCCTCAGACCGTCCACTTCGTCGGCGCCGGCCCCGGCGCGGCCGACCTGCTGACCGTACGCGCGACGAGGCTGCTCGAGGCCGCCGACGTGGTGCTCTACCCCGGCACCTACCTCGACTCCGAGGTGCTGGCGCACTGCAGCCCTGCGGCCGAGCTGGTCGACACCCAGAAGCTCGATCTGGACCAGATCGTCGACGTGATCGTCGCCGCTCACCGGGGCGGCAAGCAGGTCGTACGCCTCGTCTCCGGCGACCCGTCGGTCTACTCGGCGGTCGCGGAGCAGACCCGGCGGCTCGACGCGGCCGAGGTGCCCTGGGACGTCACCCCGGGCGTCCCCGCCTATGCGGCGGCGGCCGCGCTCGTCGGGCGTGAGCTGACCGTACCGCTGGTGGCGCAGTCGGTCGTCCTCACCCGGACGCAGGCCCGGTCGACGGCCATGCCGGAGGGTGAGTCCCTGGCTGCGTACGCCGCGACCGGCGCCACGCTCGTGCTCCACTTGGCGATCCGGCGCACTCGCGAGCTGATGGCCGAGCTGCTGCCGTACTACGGCCCGGAGTGCCCGGTGGTGGTCGTCTACCGCGCCAGCCAGCCCGAGGAGCGGGTGCTGCGCGGGACGGTGGCGACGATCGCCGACGCGGTAGAGGAGGCGGGTCTGAGGCAGGCAGCCGTCATCCTCGCCGGGCCCGCGCTGGCCCGCGACGGAGGCGAGTCGTTCCTCTACGACGCCGCCCGCCCGCGGGTCTCGACAAGCTCGACCACCAGGGCGAGAGGTGCCTGATGGAGCTCTACGACGCGATCAACCGCCGCCGGGACACGCGTGCGGAGTTCACCGGTGAGCCGGTCGATCCCGCCGTGCTCGAGCGGGTCCTCTCGGCCGCCCACGCCGCCCCGAGCGTGGGCATGTCGCAGCCGTGGGACTTCGTGCTGGTGCGCTCGCCGGAGACGCTGTCGGCCTTCCGTGAGCACGTCGCCACCGAGCGGGACGTGTTCGCGTCCTCGCTCTCCGGAGAGCGAGCCGAGACCTTCTCCCGGATCAAGATCGAGGGCATCTGCGAGTCCGGGCTCGGCGTCGTCGTCGGCTACGACCCGACCCGCGGCGGGTCGCAGGTCCTCGGACGGCACGCCATCGCCGACGCCGGGCTCTACTCGACCGTCCTCGCGATCCAGAACCTCTGGCTCGCCGCCACCGCCGAGGGTCTCGGTGTCGGCTGGGTCAGCTTCTACCGCGAGGAGTTCCTACGGTCGCTGGTCGGGCTTCCGTCGCACGTACGTCCGGTGGCGTGGCTCTGCGTCGGTGCTGTCGAGGGGGTGCCTGAGGTGCCGGATCTGGAGCGGTTCGGGTGGAGGCATCGGTCGGAGCTGTTTTCGGTGGTTCATGAGGAGAGGTATCTCTCCGGGGGCTGACGCGTCGTGGTTGGTGTTTGCCGCCGACCCTGTTGGGGAGAATTTTGGCTGGTTATCGGGTCGGCGGCAGGGGTTTGGCGCGGAGTTTCGCGTTGGGCACGGGCTTGGGAATCGTGGTTTGACCCGTTCCACGGCAGTCGGGTGGCTGGGTCGGTGGAAGGAATTTTTCTTCCACGCGGCGCCCGCCACTCGGTAGCGGACCGGGAGGCGAACGAAAATTCGTTCGGCGCAGAGGCCTCCAGCCGGACCTGTTTGGAAGTGGAAGGAATTTTCCTTCCCTGGTGTGGGGCCCGGGGGCGCTCGGCGGGCGAACGAATTTTCGTTCGCCCGAAGCGCCCCCCGAGCGTCACTAAAGGATCGACGCCGCGGCCAAGAGGGAGCCGTCGGCGGGGACAACGAAGGACCACTGCGTCACCGCCCGTGCGGGGGTCCAGCCCGTGAACGTGCCGATGGGGGCCGAGGTCTCGACCCCGATGCGGGTGAGCTCGCCGCCGTGCTGCTGGTAGGCGGTGGCCAGCAGCTGCTCGGTCTCCAAGGTGACGCCATGGACGACGAGCCGGCCACCGGGGCGGAGGGCGGCTAGGCAGGTGTCGAGTACGCCGGGGCGGGTCGCGCCGCCGCCGATGAAGATCGCGTCGGGCGCCGGGAGATCGCGCAGCGCATCGGGGGCGCGGCCTTGGACGACGGCGAGGCCGGGTACGCCGAGGCGGGTCGCGTTGCGGGCGATCCGGGCCGCCCGCTCGGGGGAGGCCTCGACCGCGGTCGTGGTGCAGGACGGGTGCGCTCGCATCCACTCGATCCCGACCGAGCCGGCACCGGCACCGACGTCCCACAGGTGTGCCCCGGGGGTGGGGGCCAGACGCGCCAGAGCAGACGCCCTCAGGTCGCGCTTGGTCAGCTGGCCGTCGTTCTCGAAGACGTCGTCGGGAAGGCCGGCAGCCCAGCCGAGGAGGGGTGTGCCGACGCACTCGATCGCCACGATGTTGAGCCGCGGCGACTCGGCGTCCCATGCGGAGGCAGTCGCGGTCAGCGTGCTCTCGGTCTCCGCTCCGAGCTCGCCCAGGACGGTCATCGTCGAGTCCCCGAAACCGGCGGTGACCAGCAGATTCGCAACATGTCCAGGAGTGGCTTCGTCCGAGGAGAGCGCCAGGATCCGGCGGCCGGGGGCGAGCTCGCGCGCGACCAGCGAGACGTCGCGGCCGACGAGGCTGACGACCACGCACGACTCGGCAGCCCAGCCCATCCGGGCACGGGCGAGGGCGACGGAGGAGACGGCCGGCTCGATGCGTACGTTCGCCGGGCCCAGCAGCTCGATCAGGGTCGTCCCGATGCCGGAGACCAGCGGGTCGCCCGAGGCCAGCGCCACGACAGGTGCATCGTCCGGCAGCGACTCGAGAAGCGCCGGGAGACCCTCGCGCAGCGGCGAGGGCCAGGGCTCGCGGCGCTGGCCGGGGGCGTCCGGGACGAGGTCGAGATGACGCTTGCCGCCGAGGAGGACGGCGGAGTCCCGGATCAGCTGCTGGTGACGTACGGGAATCTCGTCCCAACCTCCGGCACCGATGCCCACCACGACGATCATGAGGCCAGACGCTACAGTGACCGCACAGGCGCGAGGTGCCCCGACTGCCCAGCCATCGGCTCGACATGAGAGCTGGTGAGGACGGTGGGACGGGAGAATCTGGGAAGCCGGTGAGATTCCGGCACAGGCCCGCTGCGGTGAACCGAG
>JALZDD010000938.1 GCA_030862715.1 Actinomycetota bacterium
TTGGACGCGTATCGCTTCCGCTACCTAGCCTCGGGATCTCCGACGTCGTCCGACCCCCTTGAGGAGACCCCATGGGCCGCTACTCCCCCACCGAGCTCCGTGACGCCCTCGGCGCCGGCCTGCTGTCATTCCCGGTGACGCACGCGACCGCCGACTACGCCTTCGACGAAGACGGCTACCGCGCGCACCTGCAGCATCTCGACGGCTTCGACGTCGCCGGCCTCTTCGCCGCCGGCGGCACCGGCGAGTTCTTCTCGCTGACCCACGACGAGGTGTCCCGGGTCCTGCGGGCCACCGTCGAGGAGGTCGGCGACGGCACCCCGGTGATGGGCGCGGCCGGCTACGGCACCTCCCAGGCCGTCGCGATGGCTCAGGGCGCCGAGGCGGACGGCGCCGACGGCATCCTGCTGCTGCCGCCCTACCTCACCGAGCTGCCGGGTCGCGGCCTGTACGAGCACGTCGCCCGCGTCTGCTCGGCCACCTCGCTCGGCGTGATCGTCTACCACCGCGCCAACGCCCACTACGACGCCGACACGATCGTCCGTCTGGCCGAGGAGTTCCCGAACCTCATCGGCTTCAAGGACGGCATCTGCGACATCGACCTGCTCGCCACGCTCAACGCCCGCCTCGGCGACCGGCTGCTCTACGTCGGCGGCCTGCCGACCGCCGAGACGTACGCCCTGCCGTATCTGGAGCTCGGCGTCAGCACCTACTCCTCGGCGATCTTCAACTTCGCGCCGCAGTGGGCAGTCGAGTTCTACACCGCCGTACGCAACCGTGACCGCGACGAGGTGCTCGCCCGGCTCCGCGACTTCGTCGTCCCCTACATCGCGATCCGCGACCGAGGGGCCGGCTACGGCGTCTCGATCGTCAAGGCCGGGCTCACCGCGGCCGGCCGTCCGGCCGGTCCCGTACGTCCCCCGCTGACCGACCTCACCGAGCAGGAGCTGGCGGAGCTGACCGCCCTCGTCAAGACCGTCATCTGACGGCCACCCGACCGACAGGAGAAATCGTGACCCGCCGCATCCTCCAGGTAGGACCGCTCAAGCCGTCGCTGGCTGCCACCCTCACCGACCGCTACGACGCCCTGGTGCTGCCCGACGACGACAGCCGCGCAGCCTTCCTCGCCGAGCACGGGCCCTCGATCGGCGCCGTGGTGACCACCGGGCGCACCGGCGTGCCCGCCGAGCTGATGGAGCAGCTGCCCGCGCTCGGCGCCGTCGTCAACTTCGGGGTCGGCTACGACACCACCGATGTCGAGGCCGCGGCCGCGCGCGGGGTGCTGGTCTCCAACACCCCCGACGTACTGACCGACTGCGTGGCCGACACCGCGATCGGTCTCACCATCGACACCCTGCGCGGGCTCAGCGCCGCCGACCGGTTCGTACGCCGCGGCGACTGGCCAGAGGTCGTCACCTACCCCCTGGCTCGTAAGGTCTCGGGAAAGCGGGTCGGCATCCTGGGCCTGGGCCGGATCGGCCAGGCCATAGCGACCCGCTTCGAGGCCTTCGGGTGCCCGATCTCCTACCACTCCCGCCGCGAGGTCCCCAGCTCTCCTTACACGTACGCCGCCTCCCCCGCGCAGCTCGCCGCCGACGTCGACATCCTGGTCCTGGCCACCTCCGGCGGCAGCGGTACGCAGCACCTCGTCGACCGCAAGGTGCTCGAGGCGCTCGGGCCTGACGGCTATCTCATCAACATCGCGCGCGGCTCCGTGGTGGACCAGGACGCGCTGGTCGAGCTGCTCCTCGAGGGCGGCATCGCCGGCGCCGGCCTCGACGTCTACACCGACGAGCCCAAGGTCCCCGCGGAGCTGATGGACCTCGACAACGTCGTGCTCCTCCCCCACCTGGCCAGCGGCACCGTCGAGACCCGTGCCGCCATGGAGCAGCTGACCCTCGACAACCTCGACCGCTGGCTCGCCGACGGCACCGTCCTCACTCCGGTGCCGGAGGTGACACCTCGGGGCGCAGCGCGATCTCGGTGATGCGGTTGCCGTTCCGGGCGGTCACCTCCAGGGTGCCGTCCCGAAGCGCCAGCACCTCCCCGACCTGCGGGATGTGGCCCAGCCGAGCGATGAGGTAGCCCGCGACGGTCTCGTAGGCGCCGTCCTCGAGCTCGATGCCGGTGGTGTCCGCGAAATCCTCGATCGTCATCGCGCCGTCGATCCGGGACAGGTCGCCGTGGTCCCGGATGCGGGCCTCGCCGTGGTCGTACTCGTCGCGGATGTCGCCGATCATCTCCTCGACGAGGTCCTCGAGGGTCACGATGCCGTCGGTGCCGCCGTACTCGTCCACGACCATCGCCAGGTGGGTGCCGCCCTCGCGCATCGTGGCGACCGACGGGATCACCCGCTTGCTCCCGGGCAGCGAGAGCACCGGACGGCAGATGTCCCGGATCGTGCGCTCGTCCGTCGCGCCGACACCGAGCAGGTCGCGTACGTGCAGGAAACCGAGGATGTCGTCGAAGCCCGCGCCGGTCACCGGGTAGCGGGAGTAGGGCAGGTCACGCACGGTCTCGGCTGCCGCGGGAAGCGGCATCGAGGCGGGCATGAAGGTGACGTCGCCGCGCGGCCGCATCACCTCACGCAACGTCGTCTCGGTGGTGGCGAAGACATCACGCAGGATCCGGCGCTCGTCCTCCTCGAGGTCCCGGTTGGTGGAGACCATCTCGCGCAGCTCCTCCTCCGAGACCTGCTCGGCCGAGGCCTTGGGATCACCGCCGAGCAGCCGTACGACGGCGTCGGTGGAGACCGAGAGCAACCAGATCACCGGCCGCATCACGCTGGCGAACCGGTCCAGCACAGGCGCGACGGCCAGCGAGATGCCGGCGGCCTTCTGCAGCGCCAGTCGCTTGGGCACCAGCTCGCCCAGCACCAGGGAGAGGTAGGCGATGAACAGGGTCAGCACGATCAGCGCCGTGGTCTCAGCCAGCGCCTCGGTCAGGCCGAGTCGCTCGAGGTAGGGCGCGACGTCGGGAGCGATCGCCGAGCCGCCGTAGGCCGCGGAGAGAAAGCCCGCGACGGTCACGCCGATCTGCACAGCGGCCAGGAAGCGGTTGGGGTCGCGGGCCACCGCCGCCACCCGTGCGCCGCGCGGGCCCTTGCGCTCGAGGGCGGCGAGCTGGCTCTCGCGCAGCGACACCAGTGCCAGCTCGGTCGCGGCGAAGACGCCGCCGACCAGCACAAACAGCAGAACCAGCCCGAGGCTGAGAAACGTCTGGCTGTCCATCAGGCCCGCTCACCTTCCGACCTGAACGCAGGTGAGCGGTTGGAACCTCGAGGCCTCTTCACACAGATGAATCTACAGGCGCGTCGCTCCTTCGATGGTCGCGAAGTGCTCGCTTGTCGAGCTTGCCCACCGAGTTCTTCGGCAAGGCATCCAGCACATGGATCGCGGTGGGTCGCTTGTA
>JALZDD010000955.1 GCA_030862715.1 Actinomycetota bacterium
GGGCCGGCGCGGTCGCCACGTGCTCGAGCAGACGGCGTGTCGTCGAGGGCGCGACCACCGCGTGACCTGCGTGGACGGTGCGGATCGCGGCGACGATCTCCTCGGCCCGGGCGTCCTTGAGGAGGAAACCGCTGGCGCCGGCCCGGATCGCCGGGAACGCATAGTCGTCGAGGTCGAACGTGGTCAGCGCGACCACCCGCGTGGCCGGCTGCTCTTTGGTGATCGCGGCCGTCGCCTGGATCCCGTCGAGGCGGGGCATCCGCAGGTCCATCAAGATGACGTCCACCCGCTTCGTACGCACCAGGGCGAGCGCCTCGTGGCCGTCGGCCGCCTCCCCGGCGAGCTCGAGGTCCGGCTGGCTCTCGACCATCATCCGGAGCGCCGAGCGCATCAGCTCCTGGTCGTCGACGATCGCGACACGGATCGGGATCTCTGGGGTCTCTGGCTCCTTCACAGCGGCATCATGGCGCGCACGCGCCAGCCCTCGCCGCTCGGCCCGGTCTCAAGGGTCCCGCCCACCGCCGCCACCCGTTCGCGCATCCCGCGCAGGCCGCGGCCGGGCGGACGCTGGATCCCCACGCCGTCGTCGCTGACCTCGATCGTGAGCTGGCGCGCGGTGCGGGTCACCGACACGGTCGCGGCGGCTCCTGAACCTGCATGGCGGGTGACGTTGGTGAGCGCCTCCTGCACGACGCGGTAGGCGGTCAGCCCGATGGCCGGCGCGACCTGACCGGGCTCGTCCGCCTCGAGCCGGACCGTCAGCCCGGCCGCACGCATCCGCTCGACGAGGTCGTCGATGTCGGCCAGCCCCGGTTGCGGCTCGGTCGAGGACTCGCCCCCGAGCACGCCGAGCAGCCCGCGCATCTCCGTGAGGGCCTCCCGGCCCGTCGTCGCGATGGTGTCGAGGATCCCCGAGGCCCGCTCCGGCTGCTGGCCGACGACCATCCGGCCGGCCTCGGCATGGCTGACCACGACCGCGAGCGAGTGCGCCACCACGTCGTGCATCTCGCGCGCGATGCGCTGGCGCTCCTCGGCGGCGGCCCGGTCGGCGAGCTGGTCGATCCAGGCGGCCCGGGTCGCCCGGAACCTGCCGAGCGCCCATGCCGCCACCGTGGCCGCCACCGTCGCGGTGGCCACCATCAGCCACCACGTCCACCCCTGCAGCCCGGTGCCGTCGAACCCAGACAGACGTACGACGGTCAGCAGACATCCCACCAGCCCGATGCCGAGCACGATCCCCGGCCAGGGTCGCCGGTCCCGCGCACTCACCGCGTAGAGCAGCACGAAGAAGCACAGGCTGCTCGGCAGCAGCACCGGCCCGTAGGCGCTCCCCGCCGCCTCGGCCGTCGGCCCGCCCAGATCCGGTGCGGCGACCAGCACCAGCTCGGCCAGCGCCCCGGCGGCGTACGACGGCAGCGGCCAGCGCCGGGCGGTCGCCACCGCGGCGTGAAGCGCCACCAGCGCGACCAGGAGCGCGATCTCCCACGCCGTGCTGACCTCACCCTCGACCACCGAGGTCCACCCGACCGGCAGCAGCACCAGCGCGAGCGCCGCGGCCAGCGCGACCTGGCCGGCGTCCCCGAGCCAGCGGGGTCCGGGAGCGGCTGCCACGGTCATGCGCTCACCCTAGTGCCACGAGAGCGACCGCAGGCCCGCTCCGATCGGTGCGGGCCTGCGGTCTGTCCCGGCTCAGCGGGACTGTCGACGAAGCGTCACATGCTGCGCGGACCGGTGGCGTCGTCGCGCTCCTTCTCGGTCATGCTGCGCGACTTCAGCAGGCTCAGGATCGTGGTGATGGCCAGGATGCCGACGATGACGCTGAGGGAGACCTCGATGGAGACCTCCGGGGCCCACTCGACGTGGTGGCCACCGTTGATGAAGGGCAGCTCGTTCTCGTGGAGCGCGTGGAAGACGAGCTTGAGGCCGATGAACCCGAGCAGGATCGCCAGACCGTAGGAGAGGTAGACCAGCCGCTCCAGCAGACCACCGATGAGGAAGTAGAGCTGGCGCAGACCCATCAGGGCGAAGATGTTGGCGGTCAGGACGAGGTAGGCCTCGTTGGTCAGACCGTAGATCGCCGGGATCGAGTCGAGCGCGAAGAGCAGGTCGGTGGTGCCGAGGGCGCAGATGACCACGAACATCGGGGTCGCGATCCGCTTGCCGTTCTCATGGATGAACATCTTGGCGCTGTCCCAGCTCGAGGTCAGCGGGATGTGGCGCTCGAGGAACTTCACCACGGCGGGCTCCTCGTACTCGTCCTCGTCCTCGCCGCCCTCCAGGGCCAGCTTGACCGCGGTGTAGATGAGGAACGCGCCGAACAGGTAGAAGACCCAGCTGAAGTTCTCGATCGCCGCCGCACCCACGGCGATGAATATGCCGCGGAAGACCAGCGCCAAGATGATGCCGATCAGCAGCGCCTTCTGCTGGAACTGCCTCGGCACCGCGAACTTCGACATGATGATGATGAAGATGAACAGGTTGTCGACCGACAGCGAGTATTCCGTCAGCCAGCCCGCGAAGAACTCCGTGCCGTACTTCGGGCCGGAGAACACGAAGACACCGATGCCGAACAGGATCGCCAGGCCGATGTAGACGCTCAGCGCGACGATCAGCTCCCGACGCGAGGGCTCATGCGGGCGTCGGCCGATGACGAGCACATCGAAGAGCAGCACGGCGCTGGCGATGCCGATGGTCAACCACCAGATGAGAGGGGAGACGTCCACGAAGGGACTCCTTAGGTCGTGAGGCAGAGCGGTTCTTTGGGAAGGTTAGGCGACCGAGGTCAAAGCTTCGAAGTCGAAGCGGGCCGCAGGGTCCGTCGACGGCATCGGCGACAGAGCCGGAATCGGCGTACGGCGACACACCAACCCGAGTTGTATAACAAGTGCTTAACTAGTCTAACAAGCGAGCACTTCCGCCACTCCACATGATCTCAGTTGCAGACAAGCAGATGAGTCCGCGATCACAGCGTGGATGACTGGACCTCAACTGGACTTGATGTTTTAGCGTCACTGCCAACAGAGAGAGGAGGGGGTGTGAGCGACACACTCACCGACCAGTTCAAGGCCGGCTTCCGTCGATATCCCACCGG
>JALZDD010000958.1 GCA_030862715.1 Actinomycetota bacterium
ACGCCGCGATGCTGCGCAAGGCGCGTCAGACCGGCTCGGACATGGTCGTCGGCCGGTTCTTCAAGCTCTTCAGCGACCGGGTCTGGTGGCCGGTGCGGGCATGGCCGGCGTTCGACGAGGAGCGCACGCTGGTGACGCTGTCCGACGTGCCGTCGGCCCTGCGCAACCGGGCCTGCTGGAACCGGGTCTTCCGGCGCGACTTCTGGGACGCCGCCCAGATCTCGTTCCCCGACGCCTCGCGCTCCAACGACATCGAGCCGATGGTGCACGCGCTGACCAGGGCCCGCTTCGACATCGTGACCGAGACGGTCTACGTCTACCGCGACCGGCCCGGACCGGGATCAATGACGGCGAAGTCGCACTCGCCGGCGGGGATCATCAGCTACCTGGAGCAGGAGCTGCGCTGTGCCCGCCGGATCGTCGCGCTCGGTGACCCGAGGGTGCGGGCTGAATATGCCTCGCTGATCTTCGATGCCGACGGCTGGATGGCGATCGTCCGTGCACTGCGGGGCATGTCGGTGATCGACCCGGTGGCGCTGGAGCCGGCGCGGGCGCTGATCGCCGAGCTGGTCGCGCTCTTCGACGACGGTGTCGTCGACGACCTGGAGCGCGACAAGCGGTGGGGCTGGCGCCTGGTCGAGTCGGGCCAGTGGGCCACCGCCGCCCGCCTGATCGGCGAGGACGTCCGCTGGGGCGACCGGACGGTCGCCGACCTCCTGGAGACGCTGCAGCTGGTCGCCGACAGCGGGGTGGTGCCGCTGCGTACGCTCCAGCGGCCGCTGGTCAACGCCATCGCGACGATCTCGCTGGGCGACGAGACGCTCGTCGGGGACGACCTCGCCGACCTGGTGCTCAAGCACCGCGACCTGTTCACTGTGGTCGCCGAGGCAGTCAAGGATGGCGAGACCGGAGAGGAGCCGGGCTGGCGGCTCGGCCGGATCATGGCAGCCCTCGACGAGGGCCCGGAGCTGCTGCGCCAGGTCGTCTCGGGCGCGACCGATCCGGTGACCGCAACGTCGCTCTCGCTCGTGGACGGGCGCGCGCACCTGCACCTGGCTCACACGATGGTCGGGCCCGATACGCTCCGCGTCGTGTTCCTCCACGACCGCCGGCGCCGGACGCTGGACTATGACGCCGCAGAGCTCGCCTCCGGCAGCCTCGAGGTGGCGCTACCGACCGCCGCCCTCTCGGGCGGTCGCTGGCGGGTCCGGTTCGAGGGCCGCGACGCGCTGGGTGAGTTCGACGGGCCGGTCATCATCCACGAGGACGTCATCGGCGAGCGGATCGGCGAGCGCGCGCAGATCGTCCAGCTCGACGGTCGACCGCGCCACGGGATCGAGATCCCGCTGACCTTCGGCGAACGGGGTGTCCGCAGGGCCCGCCGGGTCGCGGGCCGGATCGTCCGCAGGGTGCGCCGGTGACCGCAGTCGCCGTCGCATCCACCAAGAACGAGCCGACGGGGCAGTCAGGGCAGTCACGGCAGGTCCGGGACAAGCGGCTGGAGATCCAGGCGCTGCGTACGGCGGCGGTGCTGGGGGTCGTGCTCTTCCACCTGTGGCCGGGGGCGATCCGCGGCGGGTACGCCGGCGTCGACGTCTTCTTCGTCATCTCGGGCTTCCTGATCACCTCCCACCTGGTGCGGGAGGCCGCCAAGCCCGGCGGGGTGCGGCTGGGCGCCTTCTGGGCGCGCCGGATCCGGCGGCTGCTCCCCGCGGCGCTGCTGGTGCTTCTGTGCGCTGCGGGGGCGACGTACGTCATGGTGCCGGAGGCCCTGTGGCAGCAGTTCCTGCGGGAGACGGTCGCGGCCGCGTTCTACGTGGAGAACTGGCAGCTGTCCTGGGCCGCGGTCGACTATCTCGCCGCCGAGGACCCGCCCTCGCCCGCGCAGCACTACTGGTCGCTCTCGGTGGAGGAGCAGTTCTACATCCTGTGGCCGCTCCTGATCGTCGCGGCCGCGTTCCTGACCCGGCGCCGTCCCGAGCGGCGGATCACCGCGATCCGGGCGGTCATCGCGGCCGTCCTGGTGGCCAGCTTCGCGGCGTCGGTCGTCATCACCGCGACCGACGGCGCCGCCGCGTACTTCGTCACCCATACCCGCGCGTGGGAGTTCGCCGTCGGCGGCCT
The DNA here is from genome assembly GCA_030862715.1 of Actinomycetota bacterium. Next base: position 2,125 of record JALZDD010000958.1, read on the forward strand.
CTTGGCCGTGCTGCCGATCTCGCTGAGCCGGGCGCCGGCGCGGTGGGCGGCGCCGGCCGCGGTCGCCGGCTGGGCGGGGCTGCTCGGCGCGCTGATCCTCTTCCGCGAGTCGCTGCCGTTCCCGGGCTGGGTGGCGCTGCTGCCGGTCGTCGGCACCGCGCTGGTCATCTGGGCGGGCGGCCCACGGGGCTCCGGCGCCGCCGTCGTCGGCAACCCGGTCGTGCAGTGGATCGGGACGGTCTCCTACTCGCTCTACCTGTGGCACTGGCCGCTCGTCGTCGTCATCCCCTCGACCGGGCCGGTACTCGGCAGCTGGCTGCGCGAGCCGCTGATCCTGCTGCTCACGATCGGGCTCTCGGCGCTCTCCTACCGGTTCGTGGAGACGCCGTTCCGCACCGGGCCGCTGCTCGGCACCTCCGCGCGAGCCTACCTCTTCGCGGCCCTCGGGATGGCGCTGGTCGCCGCCGTCGCCGTGCCCGGTATCGTGCACGGCCGCAACCTGGTCGAGCAGAGCCGGGAGCAGGCGAACGTGCTGGCGTCGGGGGACGTCGAGTGCTTCGGTGCGTCGGCCCTCCTGGAGTCCTGCGAGAACCCGAAGCTGGACGGGGTGCTGCTGCCCGCGCCGATCGCCCGCAAGGACGACACCGGCAACGCCTACCGCTGCTATCTCACCGAGCGACAGACCTTCGCCGCCGACGCCCGCCCCCGGGTGTGCCGGTTCGGCTCGACGGCGCCCGACGCGCTCCGGGTGGCGCTGGTCGGTGACTCCCACGCCGCCTCGCTGATCCCCGGGCTGTCCCGGGTCGCGAAGGGCTCGGGCTGGGCGGTCGACGTGATGGTCGCCAACGGCGGCGGCCTGGTCGAGCCCGCGGCCGGCGACGAGCGCCGTGCCTACCGGCAGGCTCTGCTCGCCCGGCTGACCGGCAAGGAGAAGTACGACGTCGTGCTGGTCACCCAGCGACGCAACCCGTCGCTGGCGGCCGGCGAGCCCGACCCGATCGTCGACAATCTCGTCGAGGCCTGGCGGCCGGTGATGAAGCGGGGGACGAAGGTCGTCGCGCTGGCCGACAACCCGATGCTGACCTCGTCGGCGATGACGTGCCTGGACGGCGCCGAGACGCTCGCGGAGGCGTCGGGGTGCGAGATGACCCACCACGAGGCGTACGCGATCTCCGACCCGCTCCCCGAAGCCGTCCGTCGCGCGGGCGCCGGGGCATCGCTGGTCGACCTCTCGGGTGCCTACTGCGTGGAGAGCCGGTGCCCGCTGGCGATCGGTCACGTGCTGGCCTACCGGGACCAGAGCCACATCACCGCGACGTTCTCCAAGACCCTGGCGCCCTACCTGGTCAGGTCCGTCGAGGACGCACTCTCCTAAGGCTCTGCCTATCATTGGGCGGCGATGAGCACTCCTGACCGCAAGGCCCCGACCCGCGCCGACTACGTGCACTGGCGCACGATCACCACCCGCTGGCGCGACGACGACGCGTACGGTCACCTCAACAACGCGACCTACTACGAGT
>JALZDD010000962.1 GCA_030862715.1 Actinomycetota bacterium
GCGACCAGTCCGCCCGTTGCCACAGCTGCCGCCGCGAGCAGGCCGCCCATGCGCAACCGCACCGATGTCTTCACTGTATGGATCCCTCTCGATTCATGTGCTCGGAACTCGAAAGGGGCAGTGTCGCCAACCTGTGATGCCGCCCGAACCCGTACCTCTCCCGTACCTCCGGGGCTACGGAATGCGTACGCGCCGCTCGACCGACGAGCTGCTGTCCCTGCCCGTGCCACCGTCACCGTAGTCACGGCCATAGCCGCCGTAGAGGCGGTCGTTGCCCGAATGGCCGTAGAGCGAGTCGTTGCCCGAGCCGCCCTCGATTCGGTCCGAACCGCCGAGGCCGACCAGCTTGTTGGCTCCGCTGTTGCCCCGCAGGACGTCGGCGTAGTTCGTGCCGGTCGCGCGCTCGAAGGTCAGGAGGCGATCCGCCCCTGCGCCCGTCGACTGCACCGAGGTCGTGTTGAGCGCGACCTTCACCCCGTTGCGTACGTTCGAGTACGCGACGGTGTCTGTGCCCGAACCACCCTCCGCCCGGTCGTTTCCGAGGCCGGGCAGGATCGTGTCGTTGCCGCCGCCGGCCAGGAGTACGTTGGCAGCACTGTCTCCAGTGAGGCGGTCGGAGTAGGGGCTGCCCGTCAAGTTCTGCATCCCAGCGAGAGTGTCGGTTCCACCGCCGCCGGTCGCCTTGGCGATGGTGACTGACACCGCGCTGGTTGCGCTCGCGTACGAGGCGGTGTCCACTCCCGCGCCCCCGTTCAACGAGTCGTTGCCCGCGTTGCCGGCCAGAAGATCGTTGCCGTCGTCTCCACGAAGGGTGTCCGTGCTGTCGCCGCCCTCCAACGTGTCATTGCCGCTGCCACCCTCGATGTGATCGTTGCCGGCCTCGCCCTTCAGGCGGTCGCTGCCGGCGCCACCGAGAAGGCGGTCCGACCCAGTTCCTCCGAGGACGTAGTCCACGCCCTCTCCAGCGTCAGCGGTGTCGTTGCCCGAGTCTCCGTAGACCGTATCGTCGCCAGCACCTCCGTTGAGGGTGTCGTTCTCCGAACCTCCGCGAATCTCGTCGCCGCCGCCGTTCCCGAAAATGGTGTCCACCCCACCTTCTCCGAAGAGGTGGTCGTAGCCCGCTCCACCAACCACCATGTCGTCCCCGCTGCCCCCACGAAGGGTGCCGGGCATCTCGGGGGAGCGCAGCGTGTCGTTGCCATCGCCGCCATAGGCGATCGCGCGCCCGTCCTGGATCTCGATCGTGTCGTCGCCGGCACCGCCGACTACCGGCGCGCTGGCGTACCGCCCACCCACCAGTACGTCGTGACCTGCTCCACCGTCCGTGGTCCCCTTGTCGCCACCGTAGGAGGCGTGGATCGTGTCGTCACCGTCGTCGCCGTAGAGGCTGTTGCTCTCGATGGCGCCGCCGTGGGCACTCGCATCGATGGTGTCGTTGCCCGCATCACCGTGGACGACGTCATAGTCAGAACCATCCCTGATCGTGTCGTTGCCGGCACCGCCGCCGACCGCGTCAGCTCCGTAACCAGCGTTGACCCAGTCATTGCCGCCTCCAGCCGAAATGTGGTCGTCGCCCGCCTCGCCCCAGATGGTGTCATCGCCGTCACCGGCGGTGACGACGTCATCACCCTCACCGGCATCGATGGTCTCGGCCCCGGGGGTACCCGTGATCTTGTCCGCGTGGTCGGTGCCGTCGACCAACTCGAAACCGGCCATGGTGGCGCCGCCCCAACTGGTTGTCCCGGAGGCCATGTCGAGTTCGACGCCCGTCCCCGAAGAAGTGAGGTCGAGAGTGTCGACCGACGCATCGCTGGAACCCGCGTCGATGACATCACCGGCGGCATCCACGTCGCGCGCGATGACGTAGTCCGCTCCGCCTCCTCCGAGCACGGTGTCTGCATCCTTCCCGCCGACGAGATGGTCGTCACCGGCGGAACCGTCGACGAGGTCGGCCCCGTCGTCGCCCCGCAGGACGTCACGGCTCTCGGCGCCGTAGATCCGATCATCTCCGGCACCGCCGTTGCCGATGTCGGTGCCGGGGCCGCCGTAGAACGTGTCGGCGCCGCTCTGTCCGTCGAAGATGCCGCGGCTGGGTCCTGCGTAGAACGTGTCGTTGCCATCGCCGCCGTTAGCGGGAAGGGATGTCTGCTTACCGGCGCGGATGACGTCATTTCCACCGCCCGCGTCGAGCGTCGCGAAGTCGCCCTCGATCGTGTCGTTGCCCTCTCCGGCGTTCACCCGGTTGCTGAAACGGGGGTAGATGGTGTCGTCACCCAGTCCACCGACGATGTCTGCACTGCCCTCCCCCTGGACGCAGATCGCGTCGTTTCCGCTCAGCGCGTCCACGGAGATACTTGCCGGGACGACGATCACGTCGTCACCCTCGGTGGGCGCCTGACCCTCGACGCTGAGGTCGACGGTGACGGGCTTGCCGCCACATTCACCTTCTGCCGCGGCGGCGGAGCCGGCGAAGAGGCCGCCGATGCCGAGGGCGACGGCGGGGACGGACAGGAGCCCGAGGAGGGCGTACGAGGAGGCGCGAGAGCGCATGAGAGAGACCTCACAACGACGAGGGACCGAGGGGTGCCGGCGCCGACCCGAATCATGCGCGGAGAGCGAACGATAGCGCTCTCAGACATGCCCTGCCCGCGGTTTTGTCCAGCCCGTTCATTCACTGTGTGGAAGACGTATCGCGCATACTGACTCACCGTGCTTGACCTTTCGCGCCGTGCCCTGTTGCTCTGGGCGGCCTCGCTGTTCGCTCTGTGCGCCTTGATCGGGATCGCGGGGATCAACGGGTGGCCGCCGGTCTCGACGATCGACGAGCTCGGCCGGGACGCGACGGCGGTGACCGCGGAGCACGGCTGGATGCTCGATTTCTGGCACGTCGTCGAGGTGATCACCGAGTGGTATCTCGCTGTCGGCGTCGCCCTCCTGGTCGCCGCGGGGCTGTTCCGGACCTACATGCGCGCCGCGGTCTACGTGTTCGGCGTCGTCGTGGTCACGCTGGTCGTACGCCGCGGGGTGGTGCTGCTCGTAGACCGGGACCGGCCCTCGTGGCAGGTGGCGTCGTGGTGGCACGAGTCGGCGGCGTACCCGTCCGGTCATACGACCGGGATCGCGGTGCTGGCGGGCGTGATCGCGGTGGTCGTGACGATGTTCGTACGCCGCCGCGGCATCCGCCGCCTGGCGTATACGGGTCTCATCCTGCTGGTCGTGCTCGTCGCCGCCGACCGGGTCTTCCTCGGACGCCACTACCCCTCCGACGTGCTCGGTGGGCTCCTCTTCGCCGCCGGCGCCGTCTTCCTCGGCATGGCGCTCTACACGCCGCTGCCCGCCTCACACGCGATCGGGCGGCGGCCGCTGGTCGACTCGGTGCGCGGCAACCGGAAGATCGCGGTCGTCCTCAACCCGATCAAGGTCGAGTCGGTCGAGCATTTCAAGACGATGGTCACCACGATGGCCAAGGAGTCCGGCTGGAAGACGCCGACCTGGTACCTGACCACGGTCGACGACCCGGGCACGGGCATGGCGCGCGCGGCCCAGGAGGAGGGCGCCGATCTGGTCCTCGTCTGTGGCGGCGACGGCACCGTACGCGAGGTCTGCTCCGCCCTGGCCGGCACCGGCATCGCGGTGGGGATCGTCCCCGGCGGCACCGGCAACCTGCTGGCCCGCAACCTGTCGATCCCGCTCTACATCCGCGCCGCGATCGACGTCGCCCTCACCGGGCAGGACCAGGCCATCGACCTGGTCGAGGTCTCCGGCGACAACCTCGAGGACACCAACTTCCTTGTCATGGCCGGGATGGGCTTCGACGCCGCGATCATGAGCGGCGTCAACGAGGACATCAAGAAGCGCATCGGCTGGATGGCGTACGTCCTCTCCGCCTTCAAGAGCCTGATGTTCCCGGCGATGCGGCTGGAGATCTCCGTGGACGACGGCGAGTTCACCAGGCACCGGGCGCGCACGGTCGTGGTCGGCAACGTCGGCTACCTTCAGGCGAACATGCCGCTGCTGCCGGCCGCCGCGCTCGACGACGGCCTCATCGACGTCGTGCTGCTCTATCCGCAGCGGTTCTGGTCCTGGGTCCCGCTCGCGGTCCGGGTGCTGAGCAAGCGGCCGCGCACCGACAATCTGGTCAACCGGATGACCGGTGCCAGCGTCGTGATCCGGACCAACCACGACCAGCCGCGCCAGCTCGACGGCGACACGATCTCCGAGGGTCGCGAGCTGCGCATGCAGTGCCTTCCCGGGCGTCTGCTCGTTCGCGTGCCACGCTGAGGACCGGTCCCGATTCGGTCCCGAATTGGACGACACGCAGTGGTGCCGAACGTCCCGATAATCGGGGCCTAAAGTCCCGGTTTCCGCGTTTTTTCAGCGCGTTTGGCGTCGATTCTCATCTTGATCCGGGGCGACTCGCCGACTCAGATGTCTTGTTGATCAGTAAATGTTCATAAGGTGTCTGACACGACTCGGCGTGAGCTGAGTCGTCGTCTTCGACCGGGCTCAAGCCTGACTCCGGCCGGCGACGTGGCAAGACCCACACACTGGTCGGAAATCCCCCGCGACCAGTGGTCGACTCCCGGGCCGTCCCACCCGCAGCCCGGGTTTGAAAACCGGCACGCTCGGAACGGTTCCCCCGCCACGCCCGAGCGTGCCGGCGTCGTTTTGGCCGGATCAGCCGCCCGGATCAGCTCTTGGGCTTCGCCTGCTGGACGGCCTCGGTCTCCTCGGGCGACATCAGCTGGGACGACTTCCAGGCGCTGATGCTCTTCGCATACGACCTCGCCTCGGTGCGGCCGTGGATCGAGGTGAGCACGACCCCGTCGCCGTTGTCGTCGAGCAGCGCAAGACACCAGCTCAGGTGGCCGCCGGCGTCCCCGAAGGCGTCGAAGCGCACCACCGCGAGGTGGCGCAGGTTCATCGCCGACTCGGCGCGCAGGGCCGCGACCTCGGCGCGCAGACCGGCGACGTCGGTCGGCAGCGACTCGACGGCGGCAGGGTCGGGGCGACGTACGTCCTTCGTCTTCTGCCAGGCCGCTCCGGCGAGGACCAGAGCGGCGATTGCTGTCAGCAGACTGAGAATTGCAAGAGCGAGCACATCGGGCGAATCTAGACTGTCGCTGTGTCCGAGCCACATCGCATCGCCTATCAGGGCGAACCAGGGTCCAACTCACACATGGTGTGCCAGCGGCACTACCCCGAGCTGGAGTCGGTGCCGTGCGCTTCGTTCGAGGACGTCTTTGCGACCGTCGAGGCAGGTGAGGCGTCGCTGGCGATGATCCCCATCGACAACTCCCTGGCCGGGCGGGTGGCCGACATCCACCACTTCCTCCCCGAGTCCAACCTGCACATCATCGCCGAGCACTACCTGCGGATCCGGTTCCACCTGCTCGGCCTTCCGGGCGCCCATCTCGACGACATCCGTACGGTCCACTCGCACGTCCACGCCCTCGGTCAGTGCCGCAACATCATCCGGGAGCACGGGTTCACGCCGGTCGTCTCCGGTGACACCGCCGGTGCCGCGCGTGAGGTGGTCGAGGCCGGCGACCCGTCGATGGCCGCGATCTCGCCGCCGCTGGCGGCCTCGATCTACGGGCTGGACGTGCTCGCCACCGACATCGAGGACGCCGACCACAACACCACCCGCTTCGTGGTGCTCTCGCCCGACTTCATCCAGGCTCCCGCCGACGCGGGTCCGGTGGTGACCTCGTTCATCTTCAACGTACGCAACCTCCCGGCGGCCCTCTACAAGGCGCTCGGCGGCTTCGCGACCAACGGCGTGAACATGACCAAGCTGGAGTCCTACATGGTGGACGGGAAGTTCACCGCCACCCAGTTCCTCGCCGAGGTCGATGGCCACCCGGACCAGCCGGGGCTGAAGCGGGCCCTGGAGGAGCTGGCCTTCTTCACCACCGACGTGAAGCTGCTCGGGGTCTACCCCGCCGACCCGGCCCGGTTCTGAGTCATGTCGGACGACGAGCCGACCGCCGACCTCGGGTTCGCCCGCGTCGATCTCGACCGGGAGCGCCGCACCGGTGACCCCGAGGTCGTGTACGCCGACGGCAAGACCCCCGAGCAGGTCGTCGCGATCCTTCGCCGGCTGCACGAGGCGCATCCCTCGCGCGCGGTCCTGGCCACCCGGGTCTCCGCCGAGGCGGCCGCCCGCGTCGCGGCCGAGCTGCCGACGGCGGTTCACGATGTCGAGGCCGGGGCCGTCACCCTGGGGCCGCTGCCGGATCCGCGTGGCCGGGTGTGCGTCGTGGCGGCCGGGACCTCCGACGGCCCGGTCGCGGCCGAAGCAGCGCTGGCGTGCCAGGTCCACGGGGCCGGTGTCGAGCGGATCACCGATGTGGGTGTCGCTGGGGTCCACCGTCTCCTGGCCGTACGCGACCGGCTCGATGACGCCGACTGCCTGATCGTGGTCGCGGGGATGGAGGGCGCGTTGCCGTCCGTCGTCGGAGGACTGGTCGGGGTACCGCTGATCGCGGTGCCGACCTCGGTCGGCTACGGGGCTTCGTTCGGCGGGCTGGCCGCGCTGCTCGGGATGCTCAACTCGTGTGCTCCCGGGGTCACGGTGGTCAACATCGACAACGGTTACGGCGCCGGTGTCGCCGCGGCGCGGATCGCCAGGCGGTCTCGATGAGTGTCGTGTGGGTCGACGCCTCCTCCGGAGCGTCGGGGGACATGCTGCTCGGCGCGCTCATCGGAGCGGGCGTACCTCTGCCCGTGATCGCCTCTGCGGTCGACGCGGTCGCCCCCGAGCCGGTG
>JALZDD010000987.1 GCA_030862715.1 Actinomycetota bacterium
GGGCCGGCGCATCAGACGTTGGCGGGATCGCCGGATGGACTTCGAGCGGGAAGCTCACCGTTCTTCCTCGACAGCAGCGATCGGGCGCGCTCCTGGTCGAAGTCGTTCTCCCACTTGCCGATCACGATCGTCGCGACCGCGTTGCCGAGTACGTTGATGAAGACTCGGCCCTCGTTGAGGATGCGGTCGATGCCGACGATCAGGGCGAGCGCCCCTACCGGAACCACCCCGATAGAGCTGACCGTGCTGGCCAGGATGATGAAGGCTCCGCCCGCGATGCCGGCTGTTCCCTTGCTGGTGAGCATCATGACGCCGACCATCACCAACTGCTCCTGCCAGGACAGGTCGACACCGGTCGCCTGGGCCAGGAACAGGAACGCCATCGTGAGGTAGACCGCAGACCCGTCCAGGTTGAACGAGAAGCCGGAGGGGATGACCATGCCCACCACCGGTCGTCCCACGCCCAGGTCTTCCAACCGCTTGATCAACTGCGGCAGAACAGCCTCGCTGGAGCATGTGCTGAGCGCGACGAGCAGCTCCGCCTTCAGGAAGCGCATCAGGCCGAACACGCTCAGGCCGCAGGCTCGCATGATGAGGCCCAGCAGGACGACCACATAGAAGACGCAGGTCGCAGCGAACAGAAGGATCAAGAACCCCAACTGCTTGAGGCTCTCTGCGCCATTGGTGGCGACCACGGTCGCCAGGGCACCGAACGTGCCGTACGGAGCCAGGCGCATCACCCAGCCGACGACTCGGAACACGACGATGGACAGGGCATCGATGCCGCGTACCAGGGGTTTCCCCGCCTCGCCGGACATGTTGAGCGCGACGCCGAACAGCAGCGAGACCACCAGGGCTGCCAGGATGTTGTCGCCTGTGATCGCCCCGACGAAGTTGGTCGGGATCAAGCTTGAGACGAAGTCGGTGACGCTGGAGTGTGCTTCGGTGGCGCCCTCGGGGATGGCACCGCTGTCCAGCGCTGAGGCATCGACGTTCATGTTCGCGCCGGGCTTGAAGATGTTCGCGACCGCCAGGCCGATGAGCATCGAGATCAGCGAGAGGACTACGAAGTAGCCCAGGGACTTGATCCCGATCCGGCCCGCCTTGGCGAGGTTGTCCATCGAAGCGATTCCCGTGACCATCACGCAGAAGATGACGGGGACGACGATCATCTTCACCAGTGCGATGAACCAGTCGTTCAGTGGCGCGAACTTCACCGCCGCATCGGGGAACGCGATGCCCACCGCGATGCCGAGCACGGCGCCGATGACGACCTGGAACCAGAGCTGACCCAGAAGGCGCCGCCATCGCGGTCGAGTGTCAGTAGCTGCTGTTGGGGTGGTGGGTTTCGTCATGACCCCTCCTTTGGGGATGACGCGGGCTCACACGCTCACGCGTGCAACCCGCGCAGAACCTCGTAGAAGTTGGCTTTGCCCTCGAACCCGATACCGGGCCGGTCGTCCAGGGTGACCAGGCTGTTCTCCACCACGGCGTCGTCGGCGAATCCGCCGGTGGGCTGGAACTCGCCCGGGTAGGACTCGTTCCCACCGAGCTTCAGCGCGGCCGCGATGTGTAGGGAGAACTGGTGGCCTCCGTGCGGGATGCAGCGGCGCGAGGACCAGCCGTGCTGGGCGAGCATGTCCTGCACACGGCGGTACTCGGTGAGCCCGTAGCTCAGGGCCGGATCGAACTGCAGGTAGTCCCGGTCGGGCCGCATGCCGCCGTAGCGGATCAGGTTCCTGGCATCCTGGAGGGAGAAGAGATTCTCGCCGGTCGCGATCGGGTTGCGGTAGTGCTCCGAGAGCGTCGCGTTGAGGCGGTAGTCGAGCGGGTCACCGACCTCCTCGTACCAGAACAGGTTGTAGGGCTCGATGGCCTTGCCGTACGCCAGTGCGGTTTCGAGGTCGAAGCGACCGTTGACGTCGACCGCGAGCCGGGACCCATCGCCGTCGAGGACCTCCAGGACCGCCTCGATGCGTCGCAGGTCCTCGGCGAGATCGGCTCCGCCGATCTTCATCTTGACCACGTTGTAGCCGGCGTCCAGGAAACGGCGCATCTCGTCCTGGAGGTCCTTGTGGGTCTTGCCTGGGGCGTAGTACCCACCAGCGGCGTAGACGAACACCGAGTCGTCCGGGTTGCCGTCGCCGTACCGGTCCGAGAGCCACCGGTACAGAGGGACCCCGGCGATCTTGGCGACGAGATCGTGGATCGCCATGTCGACCACGCCGACTGCGACCGAGCGCTCGCCATGGCCACCCGGCTTCTCGTTGCGCATCATCACGTCCCAGGCGTTCTCCGGGGAGAGCTGACCGTCCTCCGCCAGCAGGCTGTCCGCAGGTGCATCCATCAGCCGGGGAAGGACACGGCGGCGCAGGATCTCCCCCGCCGAGTATCGGCCGTTGGAGTTGAACCCGTAGCCGACCACCGGCTCTCCGTCGACCACGACATCACTGACCAGCGCAAGGATCGAACAGTCCATCGTGCTGAAGTCGATGAAGGCGTTGCTCATCGACGAACTGATGGGGATGACACCCTCGTGGGCGGAAACGATCTTGACCATCTCTAGCTCCTCGTAACTTATAAGATATGAGACATCGAGAGACCGTACGTGACGGACGTCTCATTGGCAATGACTTCTTATAAGATGTGAGACGATTGCTCGGTGACGGCACCGATCCATATGTTCAGCAGCAAGAGCGACGTGGCCTACGCCGAACTCCGCTCCCGGATCCTGTCCGGCGCCCTCCCAGCCGGTTCACGAATCGACCAGTACGACGTCGCGAGCACGCTGAGCATGAGCATCACGCCCATCCGCGAAGCCGTGCGTCGCCTCAACGGTGAAGGACTCATCGTCCTCGACACACACCGGGACGCGCGGGTCGCACGGATGGACATGACCGAGGCACGTGAGCTCTTCGAGACCCGTCGCGCACTGGACCCAGCCGCGATCGCACTCGCCGCCCAGCACCGCACCGACGCCGACATCCAACGGATGCGCCACGCCATCGAGAACCTGCTGCCCGTCACCCGGGAGTGGGGCGAGCCCGCATTGCTCGCGCACCGCGAGGTTCACCAAGCCATCTACTACGCCTCACACAACGCCGTGATGATCCGCATCCTCGACGACCTCTGGGACAAGTCCGACCGATACCGCAGGATCGGCCTCGAGCTCCCGCCCGGCGACGGCCCCCGAACACGGGACTTCGAGGAACACGGGGAGATGGTCGAACTGATCGTCGCTGGTAGGGCAGACGAGGCATCTGATCTCATGCGTTCCCACATCGACAACAGCCTGACCGCGGCCGCCCTGGCCATCTACGCCGAGCAGGGATCGAAGGCCTGACCCTGGAGCGCAGACGGCTGTGCTGAACTCTGGCATCAGCACGCCGCAGTCCTGAAAACGAGCCCGGCGGTCGGGCCGGCCTGGGCCCGAGGCCTCAGGAATGGGCCTCGAGCCAGCCGACCACGTCCGCGGTGATCGCGTCGCGGTTGGTCTCGTTGAAGATCTCGTGGCGCGCGCCGGGGTAGAGCGTCACCGTCACGTCCGTCAGCCCGGCATCGCGATAGCGCTGGCCCGGCAGCTCGACCATGGCCCCACCTGCGGCGAGCGGGTCCGCGTCGCCGGAGACGATGTCGATCGGCAGATCCGAGCGGATTGCCTTCAGGGGCGCCGCGTCACCGAGCCGCGCAGCGCCGGCGAAGTTGGGGCACGGCGGTGTTGGGCAGGTCGAACCCGGACAAGGGGTCGGCGACGTACGCGTCGACCTCTGCCTCGTCGCGCGACAGCCACTCATACCCGGTCCGGTGCTCGACCCGGCGTTGAACGCCTCCAGCCCGACTGGGCCTTCGGCCTTCGATAGCTCCGCAGCGAGCACGTCGAGGGCGGTCGAGCCGGACAGCACGACGCCGTCGTAGAGGTCGGGCCGGTCGAGGATCACCGTCTGTGCCGCGAAGGATCCCATGGAGTGCGCCACGAGGAACAACGGAGCATCGGGGATGCGGCCTCCTGGTGACTGGATGCCCATCGTGTCACTCTCTCCTCGGCTGGCCGCCTCAGACGTTGCCCCACGCCCTCTCGATGACGTCGATCACCTTGGGCCGCAGGTCGCTCGCCGCGATCACCTCGTCCACCGAGCCGACCTCGACGGCCCGGTGGATGTCGTGCACGCCGTCGAACTCGGCGGCGACCTCGGCGATCTTGTCCGCCCGCAGCTGAGCACGGAGCTCGGCCAGCTCGACGACGAGCTCGCCGCGTTCACCGTCCTCGGCGTGGTCGATACGCTCCTCGAGCGCGGCTACGCGCGGGTCCGCCGCCGCCCGCTTGGAGACCTCCGCAGCGAACACGACGGCAGCCGCCGGCGCGCCGCCGAGCACCGAGGCGTACGAACCCTCGATGGCGAGGACCGTCATCGACGGGTTCAGGTGCTTGGAGAACACCACGAACGCGCCACCGTGGTAGCGGGAGATGACGCAGAAGACGATCGGGCCCTGGAAGTTGACGACCGCGCGGCCGATCTCGGCTCCGTACTCGAGCTGCAGGTTGCGCATCGACTCCGGGGAGCCGTCGAAGCCGGACAGGTTGGCGAGCACCACCAGCGGCCGGTTGCCCGATGCCGCGTTGATCGCGCGCGCGACCTTCTTCGACGACCGCGGGAACAGGGTGCCCGCGGTGTAGGTGTCCGGACCGTCGGTGGGAGGGAAGCCGGCGCGCGGCACGGGCTTGGACTCGATGCCGACCAGGCTCACCGGATAGCCGCCGATCCGGGTGTCGACGACCACGGCGGTGTCGGCGTCGGCCATACCGGCCCATCGTTCGAGCATCTCGTGGTCGGCGTCCGCCAACGCCCGCATCACCGTGCGGATGTCGAAGGGTCGCTTGCGGTCGGGGTTGTGCTCGGCCGAGAAGATCTCGCCGACGCTTGCGAAGTCACCCGCGTGCGGGAAGGACGACACGTCGCGGTCGATCGGGTCGGCCGTCGGCGCACGGCGCGGCCCGGTCTCGCCCGGAACCACGTAGCTGTGCTCGTAGTGCGCCATGAGCACCCGGAAGGCACCGGCCAGGTCGGGCACCCAGTACTGCGCCTGACCGTTCGGGCCCATGACCCGGTCGTAGCCGCCGATGCCGTGGTTGTCCTCGGCGGACACTCCGCCGGAGAAGTCGAGCGACTGCTTTCCGGTGAGCACCATCGCGCTGTCCGGGGTCATCACGAGGATGCCCTTGGTGTGCATCAGCATCGTCGCTTCGGCGTTCCAGTACGGCTGGGCGCCGACGTTGATCCCGGCGACGACGATGTTGATCTCGCCGCCGTCCTGGGTGAAGTGGACGATGCGGCGCAGCGCGGCGGCGACCCAGTCCATGTTCTCGGTGCCGCTCTCCATCGAGATCCGGGCGCCGGCCGACACCGCGAACCACTCGACCGGGATCTGCATCCTCTCGGCGAGGTCGATGGCCGCGATCACCCGGGCGCACTCGGGCTCCGAGAGCGCGCCGAGCGACTTGAGCGGGTCACCGCAGAGCACGACTCGGCTGATGCCCTCAGGGTAGAGAGAGCTCGGGGTGGTCACGACGGCGACGATGATGCCAGCGGTGTTGAGCCCGGGGTCGCGATCGACGGGGACGAGCACGCCGTTGGCATCGAGGTCGTGCTCGACGACCGTGCCGCTCCCGGCCAGGGCGCGCTGGAGCTCATAGGGGTAGACGAGGCCGCGGCGTCGGGCGCGCAGCACCTTGGCGGCGTACTCGTCCAGCGGGGCGAGCGGCTCGGTGGGCGG
>JALZDD010000990.1 GCA_030862715.1 Actinomycetota bacterium
ACAACCCGATCCGGCCGGTCAACGACAAGTCGCTCACGCACGTGAAGCAGTGGGTCGCGTCCGTGCTCGTCGTGTTCACCGTCGCCCACCTCGCTGTCGGGCTGGTCATCGGTGCCGTGGCGATCGATCCGGTCTACCAGAGCTCACGGATCGGGCTGTGCGTCATCGCCGCGGCCTTCGGGGTGCTGGGTCTGGCCGGCGGGTTCCTCATCCACCGGCGCAGCCCGTTCACGCCCTGGCTGATCCTCGGGATCCTGCCCGCCGCCGTCGGCCTCTGGATCGTGCTGCGCTGAGGGCAACGCCTGATCAAGGCGTCCGATCGAGGCGCCGCCCTCAGCGGGGAGCAGGTCAGAATAGGTCGGGCACGGTCCAGCCGTCGAGGTCGTACTCGGCCAGGAACTCGTCGGCGAGCCCCTTCATCGCGTCCACCCCACCGCGGTTCTGGGCGGCGAAGAGGAGCTCGGCCTTCACGTTCTCGTGGTTGCCGGAGTAGTTGCGCTCGTAGAGCTCGTGGCGGCCGCCGAACTCGGAGCCGATCGAGTCCCACAGGGCCTTCATGACCTTGACCCGGTCGACGGCGGTGATGCCGTTGGAGCCGCGGACGTACTTGTCCAGGTACGGCCTCACCTCGGGACTCTTGAAGTCGGCGGCGCCGGAGGGCAGGTAGATCAGCCCGGACGCGACGTCCTGCTCGATGATCTCCTTGACCCTCGGATAGCCGTGGATCATGAACATCCGGTACGTCAGGCCGTACTCCAGCTTCGGGATGACCGCGTCGCCGACCCACGGCTCGGGGTCGCGGGCCATCGACTCGGTCAGCGACCAGAACAGGTTGCGCCAGCCGATCACCTCTCCCACCCGGGTCTGTACGCCGCGGAAGCCGCCCGAGCCGGTGGCGTCGAGCGCTTTCATCAGCAGGCCGGCGATGAAGTCGAGCTTGACGGCCAGGCGGGTGCAGCCCTGGAAGGTGAACCGCGGCAGGAACCCCGACTGCGGGAAGAACGCGTTGATCCGGTCGACGTCGCCGTACATGAAGACGTTCTCCCAGGGCACGAGGACCTTGTCGAAGATGAAGATGGTGTCGTTCTCGTCCATCCGGCTCGACAGCGGGTAGTCGAACGGCTCGCCGTTCCGGGCCGCCTGCTCGGTGTAGGAGGAGCGGCAGATCAGCTTGATACCGGGGGCGTCCATCGGGACGGTGCAGATCAGCGCGAACTGCTTCTTGCGGATCGGCAGGCCGTAGTGGGCGATGAAGTTGTAGTTGGTGATCGCGCTACCGGTCGCCACGACCTTCGCGCCGGAGACGATCAGGCCGGCGTCGGTCTCCTTCTCGACCTTCATGTAGACGTCGCCGACCTCGTCCGGCGGCAGCTGGCGGTCGACCGGCGGGTTGATGATCGCGTGGTTCCAGTAGAGGACCTTCTCCTGGGACTCGCGGTACCAGCGCTCGGCGTTGTCCTGGAACGGGGCGTACAGCTCCTTGTTGGCGTGCAGGGTGCCGAGGAAGCTGGCCTTGTAGTCGGGGGAGCGGCCCATCCAGCCGTACGTCATCCGGGCCCAGCGTGCGATCGCGTCGCGCTCCTTGAGCAGGTCGGCCGAGGACGTCGGCGTCTTGAAGAACGGCATCGTGATGCCGCCGTTGCCGGTGTCGGTCGGCACGGTGAGCTCGTCGACGTGCGGGCCGGTGTGGAGTGCGTCGTAGAGGCGCGCGGTCATCCGTACCGGGTTGCGGAAGGCCGGGTGCGTGGTGACGTCCTCGACCCGCTCGCCGTGCAGGTAGATCTCGCGGCCGTCGCGCAGGCTCTCGATGTACTCGTCGCCGGTCATCGGGCGGGAGGCGAAGTTGGTCTGCTGGTTGGCGGGCGAGCCGGCGGCCGGGTTGACGGTCGGCGGGCCGTCGGGCTGCGTCTCCGGGGCGAGGGTGTCGGTCATGGTCTTTCTCCTTGGATCGGATCTCGGTCGGATCAGTAGTGGGTGGATCGCGGGATCGCGGGGACATCGGTGGCGGTGAACGAGGTGGTCGCGTCGAACCAGCCGGTGTGCGGGTCGTCCTGGCAGCCGAGCCAGACGACCTCGGAGGACGGGTTGCCGATGTGGTGGAAGGCGCTGTCGTGGAAGAGGAGCGGCTTGCGGTCGGTGGTGATCACCTCGACGACCTCCCCGAGGAACAGCAGGTGGTCCCCGCCGTCGTCGGTACGCCACGGGCGGCACACCAGCGTCGCGGCCGTCCCGCCCAGCCGCGGCGCTGTCGCACCCTCGCGCCAGGGGAGCGGGTCGCTGCAGGGGCGGCCGGCGAAGTGCATGGCGACATCGCTCTGGTCGGCGGCGAGGACGTTGACCGCGAAGGCCTCGCCCTCGAGGTAGGCGGCCGCCTTGGACGTACGTGTCAGGGCGACCTGCACCAGTGGCGGGTCGAGCGAGATCGGGGTGAAGGCCGTGACCGTGGCGCCGTGGTGGGCGCCGTCGGGGATGCGGCAGGTGATCACGGTGACGCCGGTCGCGAAGCGGCCGAAGGTCGACCGCAGGGTGCGTGGGTCCATGGAGTTCCTCCTTCGTCGGGCCGCGGGTCTGTGGCGGCGGTCACGTTGGAGGACGACGCTAGATCCGGATCACGAGGGCGGCGATCCGCTGGGCGAACGGGCTATCCGGATTGCGCACCGGGTTTTCCGACGCCCTCGGCGAGGGGTGGATGCGCTGTTAATGTGAAGGACGTCACTAGGGGGTGGCAGATGGGCGTGACCAGCACTCTCACCGCATCATCCGGGTCGTCCGGCGACATGGAGAGCTTCTCCGACGAGGTCGCCCGGGCGTACTTCCCGCATGCCCTGATCATGCGCGGCCGGCCCGCGCGGCCGGCGGAGCTGCGTGCGGTCGATCTCGGCCCCGTCCGGCTGACCCGGATCGGCTGGGGCGCGGAGGTGTCGGTGGAGTCTGACCATCCGGGTGCCTGGGCGGTCAACGTCCCGCGCAGCGGTGTGCTCGAGGCCAACGTCGGTGGTGCCCACGTGCTCTCGCTCGACGGCCAGGCGACGGTGTGCCCTCCCGACCGGCAGACCAAGATGACGCGCTGGTCGGCGGACTGCTCGATCGTCGGGATGCGGGTCGACCGTGACTATCTGGTCGAGGAGGTGGCGGCCCTGGTCGGCCTGCACACCGACCGGCTGCCCGCCCAGCTCGACCTGCGCGCCGACGGCGCCCGGGCGTGGATCGGCCTGCTCGGCTCGCTCGGCACCGAGGCGATGCGCAACCCGGCCCTGGTGGGCGACGAGCGGGTGCGTCGCCGGTTGGCGGGCACGCTGACCGCGGCCTTCGTCGCCGCCTGTTTCCCGGAGGAGCCGGCCGTCGGCTCCGTCCGGCCCCGGATCGTGTCCCGCGTCGTCGAGGCCATGGAGGCCGACCCGGCGCGCGAATGGGCCGTCTCCGATCTCGCCCGCGAGGCCGACGTCGGCATCCGCCGCCTCCAGCAGGGTTTCCAGCGCTACCTCGGCCGCACCCCGACCCAGAAGCTGCAGGAGATCCGCCTCGAACGGGTCCACGCCGACCTCCTCGCCAGCCGCGGCGACACGGTCGCTGAGGTCGCCTACCGCTGGGGCTTCACGCACCTCGGTCGCTTCGCCGCCGCCTACCGCCAGGCTTACGGCGTGACACCTTCGCAGACCCTGCGCTGCCGCTGAGCCCGCGCCGAGTCGGCTAGCTGTTGCTGAGGTCGGCCAGGATCGCGAGGGCGCGGGTGAGCAGCGGGCTCTCGTCGCCGGCGCGGGTGGCGGCGACGAGCTCGACGCCGGGGGTGCCGGTGAGGGGGACGTACACGACGCCCGGGACGGCGAGGGCCGAGGTGGGCTCGGGGACGATGGCGACCCCGAGACCCGCGGCTACAAAGGTGACCAGGGTGGAGGTCTCGGCCACCTCGTGGGCGATGTGGCTGCGGATCCCGGCGGCATCGAAGAGGTCCTGGATCATCGCGTTCATCGCCGAGCGGCCGCTGCCGGCGTGGATGACGAGGCCTTCGCCGTCGAGGTCGGCGATGCGTACGCGGCGACGGCCGGCGAACCGGTGATCCTTCGGCATCGCCACCAGCAGGTTCTCTTGGCGCAGGTGGGTGATCGAGAGGCCGGGGCCCCCGGAGTTGCCCGTGGGCAGGGGACGGAGCAGGCCGAGGTCGAGGGTGCCGTCGATGAGCGCCGCGGCCTGGTCCGGCGAGAGCATCTCGCCCCGGAACCCGAACTCGACCTCGGGCAGCTCGGCGCGCAGGGTGCGCGCCAGGGCCGGGAGCAGCGAGTACGTCGCCGACCCGACGCACCCGATCAGCAGCCGCCCGCGCCGCCCCGAGGCGATGCTCGCGGCCTCGTGGGCGGCGGCGTCCACGGCACCGAGGATCTCCCGCGCCCGTTCCAGGTACGCAGCCCCGGCCGGGGTCAGGTCGACCCGTCGTGTCGTCCTGGTGAGCAGGGTCAACCCCAGCTCGGCCTCGAGCTGGCGGATCTGTTGCGACAGCGGCGGCTGCGCCATGTGGAGCCGCTCGGCCGCCCTGCCGAAGTGGCGCTCCTCGGCGACCGCGACGAAGTAGCGAAGATGGCGCAGCTCCATGCACTCATATTCGCAGAGTCTCAGTCGTCCGGCACTGATCAAACTGCCGAGGCGTCACCCCCGTCGGCCGAGGCGTCACCCCCGTCGCCCGAGGCGTCACCCCCGTCGCCCGAGGCGTCACCCCCGTCGCCCGAGGCGTCACGTACGTCGGCCGAGATGGCACCGCAGTGCCAACT
>JALZDD010001006.1 GCA_030862715.1 Actinomycetota bacterium
CTCCGAACGAACGGCACTGGCACGGCGCATCCGCGGACCGCTTCATGCTGCACACCGCGGTCACCCTCGGCGTAACGGCCTGGGAGGACCCCGTCACAGACACCGAGTACGACGCCGCGGGCCGATCTGCCGCGAGCTGACCTGAAGTCCCAGGCGGATCAGCCAACGTCGAACCGCCGGGCCTCAAGACCCGGCTGATGTGGGTCAGGAGAAGAGCCGCATCCGCGCCATCGACGATCCGCGGGTTGTAGGTCGCCATCCGACAGCCCTCAGGGGTGATCGAGTCGGCGCGGGTGCGTTCGGCCACGACGTTTGATCGCGCGCGATCTCCCCTATCGGGAGTGATCCAGCGTCCCGGATGACCGGAACGAACATTCCGCGCTCGGTGTCAACCGCGTTGCCCAGGTGCTCAACCTCCGGATAGGTCACGACGTGGGCCCCTCGGCGGACGTTGCGACCTCGGTGTCGACCTTGACGGTCGACATCTCGATCAGCGGCTCGACGAGGACGACGGCGTTACCCTGATGCTTGAGTCAGGCCGAGGGCGCGCCTGCTCGACATCCTCTCCCAGCCAGTACGAGCAACACCACCTGGACAACGGTGGACTCAGATACGGATCTCCCTCGAGGCGAACGGATGGTGACGTGCAGGCGGCGCGGCCCGGCGACCTGGTCGTCACCGAACCGCCCCTTCGAGGATCAGTGGCTGTGGGCAACGTTCGAAAGCGAGGCCACATTGTCTTCTAGTCTGCCGTGTCTTGGGTTCTGATGCTGGGCAGGGTCTCGACCCCGCGGTTGCGTAGCCGGTAGCTGGCGCCCTCCAGGGTGAGGACGTCGGCGTGGTGGACGATGCGGTCGATCATCGCTGCGGCGACGGCCTGGTCGCAGACGTTTCGGCCCGACCCCGGGAGCACCTTTGGCCAACTGGTCGGGATCCTCCAACGCCATGGGAGAGATCACCATGCCCCACGGACCAGACAGGTTCTCCATCATGAGGGGCGGACGTTGCCAGGTATGGCCCGGAAGGTCCGATTGTCGACGGCTTCGACCGAGCCGATGTCGAGGAGCTTAGAGAAGCCACCGCTGGTTCGGCGGTAGTCGACCTACGCCTTCACGGCCGCTGCATCCATCGGCGCGCTGTCGGCGTGCTTGGCGCCGGAATGGGGCGTCATCTCGATGACTAGGTTTCGTCCCGACGTACCCGAACTTCTCCGCCGGGCCCGATCCATACCACCGGTCTCGGCGCCCTTAGTCACCAGCAACCACAGATACATCCGAATGATCCGTGATGCGGAAGCGCTCTGTACAGGAGAGCAGATAGCCTGCATGATTGCATCCTATTTGGAATACTCTATCAACAAGTCTTCTTTCCTCGAAGGGCCACAGGACGATGAATGAGATCCCCGCTCCGCTGGAGGTAAGCCGTGCACTTGCGCGTGCGGAGCACGGTGCTGCGCACGACGTCGCCGAGGCTCTCTTGGCCGCGACCGGGGAGGAGCCGGACTGGATCTGCGTGGCTGCGACCCGGGTGCGCGACGCGGGCCCGGCACCCGCCGGGCGTCCCGGCGTCGTGACCTACCCATCCGACGTGTTCCCCCCGGTCACCAAGCTGTGCAAGAACCGTTGCCGCTACCGATCCCCAGCGATCAAGCCTCGAGGACAGTTCTCGCACACCCACTCGAAGTAGCGCTGCAACGCGTTCCGGGCCTCCGAGACCACTCACGACCTCGACCTGCTGACTGACCCCGACGCACTACCGCATCAGAAGGAGCACCACCTTTGTCCAAGTACAACGTCGCCGTGATCGGTGGCACCGGCCCGCAGGGAAAAGGGCTTGGGCTACCGCTTCGCCCGCCACGGCCACGACATCGTCCTCGGGTCCCGCACCGCGAATAAGGCGCAGGCCGTCGCGGCCGAAGTCACCGAGCGCCTCGCCTCGGTCGCGGGCGCCGGTACCGCTCGCGGTGCCGCCAACGTCGACGCGATCGCCGGAGCCGACGTGGTCGTCCTCGCCGTGCCTTACGACGCCCACGACGAGCTGGTTGCCTCCCTGCCACTGGCCGGAAAGACAGTCATCTCGTGCGTGAACCCGCTCGCGTTCGACAAGCGCGGCGCCCACGGCCAGGTCATCAACAACGGCGAAGGATCGGCCGCCGAGTCGG
>JALZDD010001010.1 GCA_030862715.1 Actinomycetota bacterium
CGGTCATCCGTGTGGATGGCCGACCCGCTTCTACGTCGTGCATCAGTGGCAGTGGTTGGAGATCTGGATCATCTCGTCGCGCGGGACGACCTTGATCCGCTCGCGGCCCTGGGCCTCGCCGAGCGAGCGCTCGTGGTTGTCGAGCCGCTCCCAGCCCTCGATGGTGGTGAACTCGACGCCCTTGCCGGACAGGTGCTCGAGGACCGCCGCGGGCGAGCCGAGCTCGGCAGGCTTGAGCTTGTCGAGGTCGTGGAGGAGGTTGTCGATGGTCTCCTTGGCGTCGGACTTGGTGTGGCCGATGAGGCCGACCGGTCCGCGCTTGACCCACCCGGTGACGTACGTCCCGTTGATGTGCTCGCCGTTGAGGTCGAGCACCCGGCCACCGGCGTTGGGGATGACGCCGTTCTCGCTGTCGAAGGGCACGTCGGGGAGCGCCTCGGAGAGGTAGCCGACGGCGCGGTAGACGGCCTGGACCGGGGTGTCGGTGAACTCGCCGGTGCCCGTGACGGTGCCGTCGCCGTTGTACTCGGTCTTCTCGCTGCGCAGCGCGACCACCCGACCGTCCTCGCCGAGGATCTCGACGGGGTTCTGCATCATGTGGATGACGATCTTGTGGGGCTTGTCGCCGGCGGGCGCCTCCATGTACTTCAGGAGGATGTCGGCCACCAACTTGGTCGCCTTGTGGCTCTGGATCGCCTTCTCGCCGGCCTCGTCGATCTCGAAGCCCTCCTCCTCGACGACGACGTCGACCGAGGGGGAGTGGGAGAGCTCGCGCAGCTCCATCGGGCTGAACTTGATGTGCGCCGGGCCGCGGCGGGCGTAGACGTGGATCGTCTTGGCCGGGTTCTTCTTCAGACCCTGGTAGACGTTGTCGGAGATCTCGGTGACCAGCTGCTCGTCGGCGGGCTTGGCCAGCATGCGGGCGACGTCGAGCGCGACGTTACCGGCGCCGAGAACGGCGACCTCCTCGGCGTCGAGGGGCCACTCGCGGGAGACGTCGGGGTGGCCGGCGTACCAGCTGACGAAGTCGGCCGCACCGAAGGACTGCGGCAGATCGATCCCCGGGATGTCGAGCTCGCGGTCGGCCATCGCGCCCGTGGCGAAGATGACGGCGTCGTAGAACCGGTGCAGGTCGTCGAGCTTGAGGTCGGTGCCGAAGTCGACGTTGCCGATGAAGCGGATGCTGTCCTGGTTCAGGACGCGCTTGAGCGCCTTGATGATCTCCTTGATTCGCGGGTGGTCAGGAGCCACGCCGTAGCGAACCAGGCCATAGGGAGCAGGCAGACGCTCGATGACGTCGACGCGCGCACCAGGGTGCTCCTTCGTGAGGATGTCGGCAGCGTAGATGCCGGCCGGGCCGGCACCGACGATCGCAACGCGGATGTCACGCATAAGGGAGTTCAACCTTCCGTGGATGTACTAAGGCAAGCCTAAAGGGGGTCGTGTAACCCTCCGAATCCGTTCCACCAGGTGGTTACGCGGTCGTGCGTTGGTTCCACGCTCAATCCTAGAACGTGTTCTTGTCTTGGGTATGTCTGGGAACGTGATCTCGGACACGTACGGCGCGTCGGGCGTTGCTTCTGGGTCGCTGTTTGCTTGGTCGCCCTCTTCGCTGTCGAGCTCTGTCGGGTCTTGGTTTGGTCCCGGTTCGCCGCGCGGATGTTGCCGTGGCTTCGTTTCAGTGTTTCGCCGCCGACCCTTGGTTCGATTGTTTCTCGATCACGCACCGCGTCAAGGCGATGTATCGAGCTTGTCGAGATGACGGGCTTCGCCCGCCGGCTTCGCCGGTCGCCTGCGGCCATCCTGGACCCGGCGCGCGATCGAGAAAGATTTCGCCTGTATCGGGTCGGCGGCGAGGGTTTGGCGCAGCGGATTCAGTTGGGTGCGTGCTTGGGGTCCGTGGCTGATCGTGCGAGGGCGGCGGGTGCCTCGTGGGTGCCTATGGCAGTGGGCGTGACCTTGTGAATGGTTCACAAGTGGGCCGTCGCTTGACCTGGTCGAGTTCGGTGTCGGCAGGTCACGAGTTCCCCACTGATCCGAAGAGTCCCCCACGGGCGCGAAGGTTCCCCATCC
>JALZDD010000670.1 GCA_030862715.1 Actinomycetota bacterium
GCCGAGGTGAAGAACTACGTGATCGCCGACGCGATCATCTCCGGCGACCGGGTCAAGGCCCTCGAGGAGATCCGCTGGGCCCTCGACACCGGCTCCTCCCCGGTCTACGTCCTCTCCGCCGTGGCCGGCCAGCTGCGCACCGTCGCCAACCACGTTGCCGGCATCCGCGACAGCGGCACCCCGCCCTGGAAGCAGAAGTCCATCGCCGGCCTCGCCCGCGGCTGGTCCCGCGAAGGCATCGGCGAGGCGCTCCGCTCGGTCGCCCGGGCCGACGCCGACCTCAAGGGCGCCGCCAGCGACCCGGCGTACACGCTCGAGCGCCTCGTCCTCACCATCGCCTCCCTCCGCCAGCGCTGACCCCGCCGAGGCGTCACCCCGGTCGGCCGAGGCGTCACCTAGGACGGCCGAAGCGTCAGGTACGTCGGCCGAGAAGGCAGTACGGTGCCCACTCGGCCGCCACAACTGCCAACTCGGCCGACGCAAGTGACGCCTCGGCGGGTCTCGGAAATGCGAAAGCCCCCGTCGCGAGGACGGGGGCTTCGGTGGGACTTACCTCAGAGGGAGGAAGCCTTCTTGGCGATCGCCGACTTGCGGTTGGCGGCCTGGTTCTTGTGGATGACGCCCTTGGAGGCGGCCTTGTCGAGCTTCTTGGTGGCGACCTTGGCGGTCTCGACCGCAGCGTCCTTCTCGCCAGCCGCAGCGGCGGCGTGGAACTTGCGGATGACGGTCTTGAGCTCGCTCTTGACGGCCTTGTTGCGCTCGTGCGCCTTCTCGTTCTGCTTGTTGCGCTTGATCTGCGACTTGATGTTCGCCATGGGTGAATGATCTCCAGTGCTTCGACGTGTGGTGGTGCGAGCTCTCAATCCGGCCCCTCGGGGAAATGAGAGGGGAGAGGCCTACGCGAACACGCTTGCGGTCAAGATTACAGACTCGCGTCGTTTGGCCTCAAATCGCCGTACCTCCCGTAGCTACTCCGGGGTACGCTGTGGTGATCTCGGTCACGAGATTTCCGGCGGAACCCCCTGTTGCGGCTCGGCTCCAGCGTCTAGGGTCCCCCGCGCGGTCCCTCTCGTGCTAACCGCCCACCGTTCACCCCCCACGCACACACTGCAGGCCAGGAGAATCATGCCGACCCAGTCCGCGATCGATCTCGCATTCCTCGACGAGATGCCGGCGAACTTCGCCCTTCACTTCCTCAACCGGGTCAAGGCGACCCCGAATGAGGAGGCGTTCCGTTATCCCGTGGTCGGCTCGACGACCGAGGCAGGCGGAGAGGAGTGGAAGTCGCTGACCTGGAAGGAGGCCAGCGACATGGCCAGCCGGCTCGCGGCGGGTCTCATCTCGCTCGGCCTCGAGCTCGAGCAGCGGGTCGGCATCGCCTCGACCACGCGCTACGAGTGGATCATCGCCGACCTCGCGGTGATGATCGCCGGTGGCGCCACCACGACGGTCTACCCGACGACCAACGTCGACGACACCGCCTACATCCTCGGAGACGCCGAGTGCCGCTTCGTCTTCGCCGAGGACGACGGGCAGCTCGCCAAGATCGCCGAGAGGGCCGCCGATCTGCCCGAGATCGTCAAGGTGATCACCTTCGACGGCCAGACCGACGGCGAACGGGTCATCGGCCTGGACGACCTGGCGGCCATCGGCGACAAGTACCTCGCCGACCACCCCGACCTGATCGAGGAGACCGTCGCCAAGATCACCGCGGACCACCTGGCGACGCTGGTCTACACCTCCGGCACCACCGGCCGGCCGAAGGGGGTGCGTCTGCTCCACCGCGCTTGGGTCTACGAGGGCGAGACGATCCGGGTCCAGCCCGGCTTGCTGGGTCCCGACGACCTGCAGTTCCTGTGGCTGCCGATGTCGCACGTCTTCGGCAAGGTGCTGCTGTCCGTCCAGATCGCCTGCGGCTTCCCGACCGCGATCGACGGCCGGATGGACAAGATCGTCGACAACCTGGCGATCGTGAAGCCGACCTTCATGGGCGCCGCACCGCGCATCTTCGAGAAGGTGCACGCCAAGATCACGATGATGGTCGAGAACGACGGTGGTGTGAAGAAGAAGCTCTTCGACGCCGCCTTCGCCAACGGCATCGCCCGCGACCGGCTGCTGCGCGAGGGCAAGTCCGTGCCGACCTCGATCGCGCTGAAGCACGCCGTCCTCGACAAGCTCGTGCTCAGCAAGGTCCGTGACCGGTTCGGTGGCCGCGTACGGTTCTTCATCTCCGGCTCCGCCCCGCTCAACCGCGACATCGCCGAATGGTTCCGCGCCGCGGGCATCCTGATCATGGAGGGCTACGGCTCGACCGAGAACGCCGCGGGCGCGTCCGTCAACACCCTGAAGGAGAACAAGCTCGGCTCCGTCGGCAAGGCCTTCCCGGGCAGCGAGGTGAAGATCGGCGACAACGACGAGCTGCTCATCCGCGGCCCGCACGTGATGCCGGGCTACCACAACCTGCCCGAGGAGACCGCCAAGGCGCTCGACGCCGAGGGCTGGTACCACACCGGTGACAAGGCCTCGATCGACGAGGAGGGCTACATCACCATCACCGGCCGGATCAAGGAGCTCTTCAAGACCTCGGGCGGGAAGTACGTCGCGCCGCCGGCGATCGAGTCGAAGTTCGCCGCGCTGTGCCCCTACACCAGCCAGTTCCTCGTCTTCGGTGCCAACCGCAACTTCGTCAGCGCGCTGATCGCCCTCGACCCCGAGTCGATCACCGCCTGGGGCGCCTCCCACGGTCTGGAGGGGAAGTCCTACGAGGAGATCGTCACCTCGCCGCAGGTGCGCGAGCTGATCGGCGGCTACGTCGACGAGCTCAACGCCGGCCTCAACCGCTGGGAGACCATCAAGAAGTGGGAGATCCTCGAGCACGACCTGACCGTCGAGAGCGGTGAGCTGACCCCGTCGCTGAAGGTGAAGCGCAACGTCGTCGAGGCGAAGGAGCAGGCGCGGATCGACGCCTTCTACGCCGGATCCTGATCCCAGGCTCGGCGCTCCGCCAGCCAGTCCAGACACACCTCGCCCTGCCACCGCTGCATCCTGCGGAGGTGGGGCGAGGTCGTCTTGACCGGCTGGTCGGCGGCGGCCAGGAAGTAGCCGGCCAAGAGGGCCAGGACGGAGTCGATGGCCTCCGGTGCTGCCTGCGACAGCAGCGGATGGGTGGCCAGGAAGGACTCGGCGTCGAGGCCGTCACCGCGCGGCCCCACCAGCAGCAGGAGCGAGTCGATCCAGTCGGCGCCGAGGACCGGCCAGGTCCACTCGACCAGCAGGACACCACCGTCGGGGCGGATGAGAATCGTGTCGTCGCGTACGTCCAGGTGGACCAGTGTCTCGCCGGCGGTGTGCTCTTCGAACCCGGCGGCGAGCTCGGCCGCCCGATCGGCATGGGGGTAGCCGGCCACCCGGTCCCACAGGGCGGGGTAGGAGGCGTGCTCCTCGGCGAAGGTCGGCCAGCCGATGCCCGGGGCCGGGGTGAGCGCGGCGGCGGTCTCGACCAGCGCCTGGGAGACGACCTCGAGGTCCGCGGACGTCCACGGCCGCGACGGCAGCCGCGACTCGACGTACTCGAAGGCCAGGACCACCCACTCGCCGTCGTCGAACCACTTCAGCTTCGGGGCGGGCACCCAGCCGGCGAGCTTCTTCAGCTTCGCCGCCTCCTCCCGGTAGAGCGCCGCGGAGTCGCGCTGAGCCTTGGCGGAGGCCGCCTTCACGAAGTGCTGGGAGCCGTCCTGGCAGGTCAGCACCGAGGCGAACCCCGGCGTGAACCCGGCACCGTGCGACTCCACCGAGACCACCGGCCCACCGCCAAGCCGCTTCTCGATCGAGGACCGCAGGAAAGGCGGCAGGTGGGGCCACTCCAGGCGGCGGGCGGTCTGCCCGTGCGGGATGTTCGTCGGGATCGCGCTCACGACCACATCCTTGTGTACGCCGGCCATGATGCGCCAGCGCACCACGGCACGGCAGCTAGGACATCGGTGGCTGGTCGAGCTGTGCGGCGGGCTTGCCGGTGGCGACGTCCCAGGCGGCGACGCCTTCCTCGGCCGACGCGGTGTAGAGGGTCTTGCCGTCGGGGCTGAAGATCACGTTCGAGCTCGGC
>JALZDD010000291.1 GCA_030862715.1 Actinomycetota bacterium
CAGCTGGACGGGCTCAGTCAACGGTCGCTCCGACCTCGAGCGCCCCGTCGCGTACGGCGGCCTCGATGCTGGCCTTCAGGCGGGGGCAGGAGTCCATGACCGGGCGTCCCGCTCCGCGCCGGGCGAACTCCGTGCAGCGCGAGACCGCCTCGTCGGTCCACTGGATGCTCGTGTGCGGCTCGCTGTTCTTGCGGACCCTGACGGTCGCGAGGCAGTCGAGGCAGGCGACCTCGGCCAGATGCCCTTCGAGGTAGCGCCGCTGGTCCTCGAGGGTCTCGTCACGGGTAGGGGCGAACGAGACCACTACGGTGTCGCCTTCTGCGCCGGAGCCTGCTCCTGCGAGGCCCGGGCGATGTTCTCCGCGACCTCCTTCTCCCAGCTCACCAGCGCGTGGGAGGTGTCCACCTCGAACTCGAAGCGCTGGGTCATCTCGGGCGTCACGTCGGCGACGTCGACGTAGAACTGGTCGTACCAGCGGCGCAGCTGGTAGACCGGGCCGTCCTCCTCGCACAACAGCGGGTTCTGCACCGGCGCCTTGTTCTCCCAGATCGCTACGTCCTGGAGGAACCCGTCACCGAACATGTCGGCGTACTTCTTGCCGATGAAGTTGGCGGTCTTGTCGTCGAGACCCTCCGGCTTCTTGACGGTGATGCCGTACTGCAGGAGGAACGAGTCGGGCCCGGTTGGGATGTGACAGTTGATCAGGATCACCTCGGTCACGAAGCCCTTGTAGTCGACCTCGAGCCAGTTGATCATGTACGCCGGGCCGTAGTAGGTCGCCTCGGACTTGAGGAACATCTCGGCGTCACCGTAGCCGCCGGACACGTCCGGGCGCCCTCGGGAGGCCATGTACTGCGTGGCCATGTGGTCCTCGAAGACGTTGCGGAAGTCGGTCGGGAAGGCGAAGTGCACGTAGTAGAAGTGCGCCATGTCGACCACGTTGTCGATCAGCTCGCGGCAGTGGCTGCCCTTGATCGGGACGGTGTTCCAGATCCAGTCGGTGTAGACCTCGCGGTCGCTGACGTCGGGCAGCTCCGGCGGCAGGATGTCATAGTCGGGCTTGGAGCCCTCGGGGTCGTGCCAGATCAGCAGCGAATCGTTGCGGATCACGGTCTCGTACGCCTTGGTGCGGGCACGCAGCGGGACGCGGCGGGCGTAGGGGATCTGCTTGCAGCGGCCGTCGGCACCCCAGCGCCAGTCGTGGAACGGACAGCCGACCTCGTCGCCCTTCACCGTGCCCTGGGTGAGGTCGCCGCCCATGTGGCGGCAATAGCCGTCGAGCACGCCCAGTTCGCCCTTGGTGTTCTCCCAGACGACCAGCTTGCCGCCGAACGCCTCGACGGCGTGGGGCTTGCCGTCCTTGAACTCACTGGCCAGGCCCAGGCAGTGCCAACCGCGCGCGAAGCGCTCCGGCTGGGAGCCGTGGTCGAGCGTGCGGGTCTGGGTGGTGGGGTCGGCCATCGTCGTACCTTCCGCTGGGTTGAGCCTGGTGGACCTGTTCACTGGGCCTATTCAAAACGTAGAACCTGTTCTAGTTTTATCACATGCATGTGGCCTTGACACCCGCCCAGGAGCAACTTCGCTCAGAGCTCAACTCCTATTTCGCCCAGTTGGTCACGCCGGAGCGCCGGGCTGCTCTCGCGCGGGCCTCGGGCGAGTTCGGGGACGAGGCCGACAAGGAGGTCTACCTCTCGACCATCCGGCAGATCGGTGCGGACGGCTGGCTCGGGATCGGCTGGCCGAAGGAGTACGGCGGCCAGGACCGTTCCATGGTCGAGCAGCTGATCTTCACCGACGCTGCCGCCGTGGCCGGGGTGCCGATCCCCTATCTCACGCTCAACACGGTCGGCCCGACGATCATGCGGTTCGGTACGCCGGAGCAGAAGGACTACTTCCTGCCGAAGATCCTCGCCGGGGAGCTGCACTTCTCGATCGGCTACTCCGAACCGGGCTCCGGGACCGACCTCGCCTCGCTGCAGACTCGTGCGGTGCTCGACGGAGGCACGGGCGAGTGGGTGATCAACGGCCAGAAGATGTGGACCTCGCTGATCCAGTATGCGGACTGGATCTGGCTCGCCTGTCGGACAGAGCCGGAGGCGTCGCGGCACAAGGGGCTGTCGATGATCCTGGTGCCGACGTCCTCCGAGGGGTTCTCCTATACGCCGGTCCAGACCGTGGCCGGGGTGGGCACCTCGGCGACCTACTACTCCGACGTGCGCGTGCCGGCGTCGAACCTCGTCTCCTCGCGCGGTGGCGGCTGGGCACTGATGACCAACCAGCTCAACCACGAGCGGGTCGCGCTCACCTCCGCCGCGCCGCTGGTCCACTCGCTCGGCCTGGTGAAGGAGTGGGCGCGGACCACGGTCGTCCCCGATGGCAGTCGGGTGATCGACACCGAGTGGGTCCAGCTGGCCCTCGGGCGAGCGCACGCACGCATCGAGGCGCTCTCGCTGATCAACTGGAAGCTCGCCTCGGACGCCGACCACGGGGTCGCACTCTCGCCGGCCGAGGCCTCGGCGACGAAGGTCTACGGCTCCGAGCTCGCGACCGAGGTCTACCGGACGCTGATGGAGATCGTCGGGCCGCACGCGGGTCTCACCGCCGACTCCCCCGGCGCTGTCCTCGCCGGCCGCCTGGAGCGGTTCCACCGCTCCTCGCTCGTCATGACCTTCGGCGGTGGCACCAACGAGATCCAGCGAGACATCATCGGCTACGTGGGCCTCGGCCTCCCCGCCGCCAAGCGTTGACCATCCCTGACCCCGAGGACACATCATGGATTTCTCCTTCACCACCGAATCCGACGACGCCGCCGAGCTCGCGGCCAAGATCATCGGCGATGCGACCTCGCTCGAGCGACTGCGTACGGTCGAGGCCGCGGCCGGCGACCGCGGCCGCTTCGACGCCTCCCTCTGGTCCGCCCTCGGCGACGCCGGGCTGCTCGGGCTGCATCTGCCCGAGACCTACGACGGGGCTGGGCTCGGGCTCGTCGAGCTGTGCCGGGTGCTGGTCGAGGCCGGGCGGCGCGTCGCGCCGGTGCCGCTCGCTGTGCACGGGCCGTGTGGCTTGCTGCTCGCCGAGACCGCGGCGGATGCGCTGACCGGCGTCGCCGACGGGTCGCGGGTATTGGCGGCTGCGGTCGCCGAGGAGCACTCACACCTGCCCGACGTCCCCATGGTCGTCGCCACGGGCGACACGATCACCGGCGTGAAGACGCTGGTCAGGGCCGGGATGATCGCCGATGCCTTCCTGGCCACCGCCTCTTTGCCGGACGGAACCGTCGGGGTCTTCCTCGTCGAGGCATCCGCGGAAGGCGTCGACCGCCAGGCACAGCACACCAGTGACGGCGACGTCACCGCGCTGGTCTCGTTCACCTCGGCC
>JALZDD010000003.1 GCA_030862715.1 Actinomycetota bacterium
CGTGTCCGGGTCGCCGGACTCGGAGTCGGGATAGCCCGCCGTCGAGTCCGCGGGCGCGATCGGGGTGCCGCTCTGGTCCTCGTCGAGGTTCTCGGCCTCGGAGACCTGACCGGTCTCCCCGGTCTCCTCGGTGTATTCGGGGTCGTCGGGCCCCTCTGCTGGTAGCGGTTGTTGGCTCATGTCCGGTGCGGTACCCCGTTACCGGGAGAACCACTCCCGCCGGAGCAGCCCGAACACCCACGAGTCCGAGACGTCGCCGTTCACCACGCAGTCCTCGCGCAGCGTGCCCTCCAGCGTGAACCCGAGCTTCTCCAGCACCCGGGCGGAGGCGGCGTTGCGGGTGTCGGCCTCCGCCTGGACCCGGTTCAGGTCCAGGGTGTCGAATGCCCACCCCAGCACTGCGCCCACGGCCTCGGTCGCGAAGCCCTGGCCCCACCCGGCCCGCGCGAGGCAGTAGCCCAGCGACGCGCTGCGGAACTCCGGGTTCCAGGAGTTCAGGGTGCACCAGCCGACGAAGGTGGAGTCGCTCTCGATGACCAGCCGCGCCCCGCTCCCCTCCTCGGCCATCTCGTGGCTCCGGGCGATGAACTGCTCGGCCCTCGCGCGCTCGGTCCACGGCGGCGAGTCCCAGTAGCGCAGCACGTACGCATCACTCTGGAGGGCGAACAGCGGCTCGGCGTCGGCGTCGGCGAACGGCCGCAGCCGCAACCGCTCGGTCTTCAGCGTCGGGGTGGGCAGCGGCACCCGGCCATCCTGTCAGCGGCCGGGCGCCCCTGGGAAACGGGTTTCTGCCACCTCCCGCGGCTTCACCCGATGATGCGATCGGCCCGGGCCGACTCCTCCTGGGCCGCCTCGACCGCCTTGGCCGCCTCGTGCTCGGCCTGCTCGATCGCGTCGCGGGGCGAGGGTACCGGCGGCGTACGTCCTCCCTCGTGGCCGTTGTCCGACCCCTTCGCCGACCGCATAGAGGAGGCGTTGTCGGCGAAGGCGCCGGTGACCGTACGCATCGCCTCGGTGAGCTCGCCGGGGATGACCCAGAACGAGTTGCCGTGCGAGGCGAGCGAGGGCAGCATCTCGAGGTACTTGTAGGCCAGGACCTTGGGGTCGGCGTCGTTGGCGTGCACCGCCTGGAAGACTCGCTCGAGCGCCGTGGCCTCACCCTCGGCCTCGAGCACCCGCGCCTGCTGGTTGCCCTCCGCCTCCAGGATGGACTTCTGCCGGGTGCCCTCGGCCTCGAGGATCAGCGAGGCCCGCTTGCCCTCGGCATGCAGGATCGCGGCGCGCTTGTCACGCTCGGCGCGCATCTGCTTCTCCATCGCCTCCTTGATCGAGGCCGGCGGGTCGATCGCCTTGATCTCGACCCGGTTGACCCGGATCCCCCACTTTCCGGTGGCGTCGTCGAGCACCTCACGCAGCCGCGCGTTGATCGTCTCGCGCGACGTCAAAGTGCGCTCCAGGTCCATCGAGCCGATCAGGTTTCGCAGCGTGGTGACGGTGAGCTGGTCGATCGCCTGCAGGTAGTTCGCGACCTCGTAGGCGGCCGCCCGCGGGTCGGTGATCTGGTAGTAGAGCACCGTGTCGATGTTGACCACCAGGTTGTCCTCGGTGATCACCGGCCGGGGGTTGGAGGAGTAGACCGTCTCGCGCACGTCCAGCTTGGTGTTGACCCGGTCCACCAGCGGGATCACGAAGTTCAGCCCCGGCTGCAGGGTGACCCGGTAGCGCCCGAAGCGCTCGATGTTGTAGCGCCGGGCCTGTGGCACGATCCGCACCGTCGAGGCGACTGCCCCGACTACCAGCCCGACCAGTACCAGCACGATGAGCAAGAGCTCCATGACGTACGTCCCTCCTCTAGGGCGACAGCGACAGCGGGTCCCGCGGGTGCACGAGCGCCGTCGCACCTTCGATCTGCAGCACGTCGACGCGAGCCCCGACCGGGATGACCAGGTCCTCGTCGTACGGCCGTGCCGTCCAGTCCTCGCCGGCGAGCCGCACCAGTCCGTGCGAGTAGCTCACCTCCGCGGTGACGACCGCCTGCCGGCCCACAAGCGCGTCAGTGCCGTCGCGTGAGGGCGGGGGCACCGCCAGGTGCCGGCGTGCCACCGGGCGCACGAGCGCCACGCTCCCGCCGCCTGCGAGCACGAAGACGAGCAGCTGCACCAGCACCGGCGCGCCGAGGGCCGCGCTGCCAGCGGCAAGCAGCGCCCCGCCGGCGACGAACGCGAACGCCAGCGTCATCGTGAACGCCTCGGCCACTCCAAGCAGTACCGCGACGATGATCCAGAAGATCGACCACATAAGCCCACCAAGACTCGGTTTCCCACCAGCGTACTCCCGGTGTGGTGGTCATCACATGGGGTCAGTGGGAGTTGTTTTTCCCGTTCATCAGCGGCAGCCCCGCCCACAGCGAGACGAACAGGACCAGGACGCCGACGGCGGCCACGATCCCGGCTCCGAAGGAGAGGACGACGTCGAAGACGAGCAGCACGACCAGGGCGGAGGTGATCGCGAAGCCAGCCAGGCCGGCCCGGGCACAGGCGTGCGAGGCCGTGACCAGCCACGGCCGCTGGCGGCGCCGGAACAGGATCCGGTGGAAGGAGACCGGGGCGATGATCAGGGACGTGGTGATGACCGAGCCGACCAGCACGACCAGATAGATCGCCTGCTGATGGTCGGCCAGTTCCGGGAAGCGGGGCGAGAACGGGACCGTCAGCAGGAAACCGGTGAGGATCTGGACACCCGTCTGCAGCACACGTAGCTCCTGGAGGAGCTCGTTCCAGTTTCGGGTGATCCGTTCCTCCGGCCGCTCGTCCGGACCGCCGCCCTCGATCTCCTCGTCGTGAAAGCTGCTTGCGGCCATCAGAACACCGGCCGTCCCCCAGTCACCCCGAGGACGGTGCCGGAGACGTAGGACGCCTCGGCCGGTGAAGCCAGGAAGACGAACGCCGGCGCGACCTCGGCCGGCTGACCGGCGCGCCCCAGCGGCGTGTTGGCCCCGAACTTCTGCACCTTCTCCGGCGCCTGCGTCGCAGGTTGCAGCGGGGTCCAGATCGGCCCCGGCGCCACCGCGTTCACCCGGACCCCGTCGGGGCCGAGCTCGGCGGCGAGGTTGACGGTGAAGTTGTTGATGGCCGCCTTGGTGGCGGCGTAGTCGAGCAGGCTGGTCGTGGGTTCGTACGCCTGGATCGAGGCATTGTTGATGACGCAGCCCCTGCTCTTCTTCAGGTGCGGGACGGCTGCCCGGGTGAGCCAGAGCAGGGCGTACAAGTTGGTCTTGAACGTCCGGTCGATCCGCTCGTCGTCCATGTCCGTCAGGCCCTTGTCGCGGGCGAACTGGTAGCCGGCGTTGTTGACCAGGATGTCGAGGCTGCCGAGCTCCTGCACGGTGCGTTCGACGACTTCGTCGCACGCCTCACGCTCGCGCAGGTCGATCGGGATGGCGAGCGGAGTACGTCCGGCCTCCTCGACCAGCTTCGAGGTCGCCTGCGCGTCCGGCTCCTCCTCCGGGAGGTAGGTGAAGGCCACGTCGGCACCCTCACGGGCGTACGCGATGGCGACCGCGCGGCCGATGCCGGAGTCGGCACCGGTGATGAGCGCGACCTTGCCATCGAGGCGGCCGTGGCCCTGGTAGCTGGACTCGCCGTGGTCGGGCAGCGGGTCCATCTCTCCGGTGAGGCCGGGAGGCTCCTGCTGCTGGGCTGGGAACTGGGTGTTGTCATCGCTCATGAGCGGCCCGGTACCCACATCGGACACAATGGAAACCGTGAGCGGGACAGAAACGGTGATCGTCGACGGTGGACTGGCCCTACGGCATCGAGCGGACGGCCACCTGGAGCTGCGGGCCAACGGGATCTTCGTGATGGACACCCGGGAGACATCGACCGAGAAGGCGCTGGCGACACACGCCCTCGAGCTGCACGCGGACCCGAAGCATGTGCTCATCGGCGGCCTCGGGCTCGGCTTCACCCTCGAGGCCGTGCTGACCGACCCGCGGGTCGAGGCGGTCACGGTCGTCGAGATCGAGCCGCGCCTGGTCGAGTGGATGCGTACCGGCAGGATCCCCCACGGCCCTGACCTGCTGCAGGACGAGCGCGTCCACATCGAGGTCGCCGACGTGGCCGTGGTCCTGCGGGAGAGCCGGCCCGAGGCGTACGACGTCGTGCTGCTGGACGTCGACAACGGCCCTGGCTACCTGGTCCACGACGCCAACGGAGCGCTCTACGAGGCGCCGGCGCTCGCGGATGCGCGGCGGGCGACGGCCCCGGGTGGCACCGTGGTGGTGTGGTCGGCGGCGAAGGCTCCGGCGCTGCTGGAGGTGATGGCGCAGGTCTTCGACGACGCCGAGGCGCTCTCCTACCCGGTCGACCTGCAGGGGCACTCCGAGACGTACTGGCTCTATGTGGGCTGGCGCTCTGCCGGTGGGGTCTCGCGAGGGAATGGCACCAACTAGTCAAAGGTTGAATCAGACATGGACGACATGAGCTTTCGCATCGAGCACGACTCCATGGGAGAGGTCCGGGTTCCGAAGGACGCGCTGTGGCGCGCCCAGACCCAGCGGGCCGTGGAGAACTTCCCCATCTCGGGCACGCCCATCGAGCCGGCGCTGATCCATGCGATCGGTCATGTGAAGGCGGCCGCCGCCAAGGCCAACTTCGACCTCGGGGTCCTGCCCGGCGACAAGGCCGAGGCGATCATCGCCGCCGCGGGCGAGGTCTCCGAGGGCCGGCACGACGACGCGTTCCCGATCGACGTCTTCCAGACCGGGTCCGGCACATCCTCCAACATGAACGCCAACGAGGTGATCGCGTCGCTGGTGGCGCAGGCCGGCAGGGACGTACATCCCAACGACCACGTCAACGCCTCCCAGTCCTCCAACGACACCTTCCCGACCGCGATCCATGTCGCGGCCGCCGTCGCCGTCACCGACCAGCTGCTGCCCGCGATCGACGTACTGGCCGGCTCGCTCGAGGCGAAGGTCGAGGAGTTCTCCGGCCTGGTGAAGTCGGGGCGTACGCACCTGATGGACGCCACGCCGGTCACCCTGGGCCAGGAGTTCGGAGGGTACGCAGCCACCGTCCGCTACGCGGCCGAGCGGCTGGAGGCGGTGCTCCCGAGGGTGCGCGAGCTGGCGCTGGGCGGCACCGCGGTCGGAACCGGCATCAACACGCCCGCCGGGTTCCCGCAGGCCGTGATCGCCGACCTCTCCAACCGCACCGGTCAGCCGCTCACCGAGGCCCGCAACCACTTCGAGGCCCAAGGCACCCGCGACTCGCTGGTCGAGCTCTCCGGCGTACTGAAGACGATCGCGGTCGGCCTCATCAAGATCAACAACGACCTGCGCTGGATGTCGTCGGGTCCCACCACCGGCCTGGCCGAGATCCACCTGCCCGACCTCCAGCCGGGCTCCTCGATCATGCCCGGCAAGGTCAACCCGGTCGTGCCGGAGGCCACCTTGATGGTCGCCTTCCAGGTGATCGGCAACGACGCCGCGGTGACCGCCGCCGGCGCCTCGGGCGCCTTCGAGCTCAACGTCGCGATGCCGGTGATGGCCCGCAACGTCCTGGAGTCGATCCGCCTGCTCTCCACCTCGATGACCGTCCTGGCCGAGCGCACCGTCGACGGGATCGTCCCCGTCCCCGAGCGCCTCCGCGCCTACGCCGAGTCCTCCCCCTCGATCGTCACCCCGCTCAACAAGTACATCGGCTACGAGGCCGCCGCCAAGGTCGCCAAGCAGGCCCTCGCCGAGGGCGCCACGATCAAGGAGACCGTCATCAAGCTCGGCTACGTCGCCGACGGCACCCTCACCGAGGCCCAGCTCGACGAAGCCCTGGACGTCGAGTCGATGACCCACCCCTGACCCGCCGAGTCGGCTCATCCTGACCGGATCAGGCGCCGAGTCGGCTCGAACTGACCAAAACCCTCGCCGAGTCGGCGCGTTCTAACGCGCCGACTC
>JALZDD010000027.1 GCA_030862715.1 Actinomycetota bacterium
GGCTCCTCGCCGACTGGGTGATCCACATGCTCGGCCCCGCCGCTGACTTCATGGTCGGCAGCGTCGTCGTGGTCGACGGCGGCACCGACGCCTGGTTCCGGGCCGACGACTGGCCGCGGCCGGTGCCCGGCAGGCGGCTTCGGGGCTATCTGCGCAGGATGCGCGAGTTCAGGAAGGTGCGCGCGTGACCGACTCCACGACCGACCCGCTCGCGCCGGCGACGCTGGGTCCGGTGACCCTGCGCAACCGGGTGATCAAGGCGGCGACCTTCGAGGGCGCCTCGCCCGAGGCGCTCGTCTCGGACCGGCTGATCGACTACCACCTCGCCGTCGCCGAGGGCGGCGTCGGGATGACCACGGTCGCCTATCTCGCGGTGGCCCCGGAGGGACGTACGCACGCCGACTGCATCTACTGGCGCCCGGAGGCACTGGCGGGGCTGCGGCGGCTGACCGAGGAGGTCCACGCGACCGGCGCCAAGATCTCGGCCCAGATCGGTCACGCCGGCCCGGTGGCCAACGCCAAGTCCAACGGGGTGCCGTCGCTGGCGCCGACGCGTTCGTTCAACGCGCTGGGGATGGCGTTCAACCGCGCCGCGACCGCGGCGGACCTCGCCCGGGTCGTCGAGCAGCACGGCGCCGCGGCGCGGATGGCGGTCGAAGCCGGGTTCGACGCGATCGAGGTGCACCTGGGCCACAACTACCTGCCCAGCTCGTTCCTCAGCCCGCGCCTGAACTCGCGTACCGACGAGTTCGGCGGATCGCTGGCCAACCGAGCCTCGTTCCCGCGCCAGATCGTGGCTGCGGTGCGGGAGGCAGTGGGCGGCCAGGTCGCCGTGCTCGCCAAGATGAACATGCGCGACGGCTACCGCGGCGGGTTCGACCTGCCCGAGTCGGTGGAGTTCGCGCGCCTGCTCGAGTCCGACGGTCACCTCGACGCGCTCGAGCTCACCGGCGGCTCCTCGTTCATGAACCCGATGTACCTCTTCCGCGGCGACGCCCCCTACCGCGAGATGGCCGCCAACATGCCGCTGCACCCGGTGATCCGGATGGGCATGCGGATGGTGGGGAAGGGCTTCTTCAAGGAGTACCCCTACAAGCCGCTCTACTTCCTCGACAACGCCCGCGAGTTCCGTCGTGCGCTGAGCATGCCGCTGGTCCTTCTCGGCGGGGTCACCGACCTGGCCGGGATGCGGACCGCGATGGACGTGGGCTTCGAGTACGTCGCGATGGCCCGCGCGCTGCTTCGCGAGCCGGACCTGGTCAACCGCCTTCGGGCCGACCCCTCGACCGTGTCGCGATGCACCCACTGCAACATGTGTATGTCGACCATCTATCCCGGGACCCACTGCCACCTCGATGACGAGCACGTCTACGGTGAGGCTCACCCGATTGTGGCCGACTCCTCCTCGGCCGACAGACCTGAGACGAGTAGCTAGCTAGATGTCCTCCATGCACTACGGACGCGCCCACCACCCGCAGGCTCCTGCCGGATACGTCCATGACGACATGACCAAGGCTGAGATCAAGGAGCGGGAGGCGACCCTGGTCCCGCTGACCGACTCGGTGCGCGGTCTCGTCGACGCCGTCGTACGCACCCAGGTCGCCGACTCGGTCCTCGATGACGTACGCCGCCGGGTCGAGGCGCTGACCGATGAGCTGCTCGCCGACGCGCTGCCCGGTCCGCACGGGGTCCGGTTCGGCGCGGACGGCGGCTTCCGCAACTACGGCAACCCGGTGGTCGGGAAGGGGAACGCCTTCGCCCCACCGCTGGAGGTCCAGCGCGACGGCGAGGACGTCTGGGCCGACTTCGAGCTCGGTCCGGCGTACGAGGGCCCGCCCGGACTGGTCCACGGCGGTGTCTCCGCGCTGATCCTGGACCAGCTGCTCGGCGAGGCCGCCTCGGCGGGTGGTCGGCCC
Organism: Actinomycetota bacterium; assembly: GCA_030862715.1. The sequence goes on from JALZDD010000027.1 coordinate 1,917, forward strand.
GGCATGACCGGCACCCTGACGATCGTCTACAGGCACGGGACCCCGCTGGGTCCGCTGCGCGGCGAGGCGCGAATCGCGTCGACCGAGGGAGTGAAGGCGGTCGTACGCGGCCGGCTGCTGACCCGGCCGAGCGACGGCTCCGAGCCGGTGCTCTGCGTCGAGGCGGAGGGGATCTTCATCCTGCCGCGGTGGGCACGCGACGCGATGGCCGCTGCCGATCGGGAGCACGTCGGCGACGCCTAATCGACTTGCGGCGCAGTAGCTAGTTCAGGGCTAGAACACGTTCTAGTTTCGAGGTAAGGTGCGGGCATGGATACCAGCCGCATCGGTCCCCACAACGGTCATCTGATGGTCTCGGCGCTGGAGCGCCACAAGAACCGTCCGATCATCCATCTCGGAGACGTGAGTCTGACCGGGGCGGAGGTGGCGGCGCGGATCAGCCAGTACGTCCAGGCCTTCGAGGCGCTCGGCGCCGGCACCGGCTCGGCGACCGCGCTGCTCGCGCTCAACCGCCCCGAGGTGCTCTTCATCCTCGGCGCCGGCC
>JALZDD010000087.1 GCA_030862715.1 Actinomycetota bacterium
CAGGGTGCGTACGGCGCTGCCGTCGGTGACAAGCTGGGTGCAGGCGATGCAGCCGAACGTGGTCAGCACCTGTCCGGCCAGCTCCTCGGCGCCCAGGGCCATGCCGAGCCGGTAGAGGCCGGCGAACGTGGTGCCGTGGGTCGGCGGCGCGATGGCGACGACCTTGTCGATCCGGTCGGAGATTCCCTGCGTCTTGGTGACGTAGAGGGTCTGGAAGCCACCCTCGGAGTGGCCGACCAGGTCGGCCTTCGCTGCGCCGGTCTGCGCCAGCACGTTCTGGACGAACGCCTTGATCTGCGCCGCCGACCTGGCGATGTCCCCCACCCCGCCGACGAACGGGCCGTACGCACCGGTGCCGTAGGTCAGGCTGTAGGTGCAGTAGCCCTGGGCCGCCACGTCGGCCTGGAGGAAGTTGAGGTCCTCGTCCTTGTTGGCGCCCAGACCGTGCAGGAAGACGACCGGGTTGGGATGGTCCGCCGAGGGCCGGCATGTGGCGTCATTGACGCCTCCCGCCGCCTGCGCCGGCGGGGCGATCAGCAGCGTCGAGGCCGCGAGCAGCCCGACGACGGCACGGATGACAGCAGAACGCTTGACCATGACAGACCACTCTCTCCAGGCGAATCTCTCCAGGCGAACCGGACACAGTGACCCTAAGCCGAGTCCGAGAATTTGACAATGCTCATTTTCAGATGACTTGGAGAGGTCAGGTGTCACATATCGCGACCCTGCCCGGTCGACTGGGTATGCACACCTCGCTAGCGCGGCGCCGGGCATGGTCGTCGACCATCGCGCTGAAGCTCGTCATGGCCATCAGCGGCCTGCTGTTCATCGCCTTCGTGCTCGGTCACGTCTACGGCAACCTGAAGACGTTCAGCGGCCACGATGCGTACAACGAGTACGCCGAGCACCTGCGCACCCTGGGCGAGCCGATCTTCCCCCGCTCCGGGCTGCTCTGGATCATGCGCGTCGGGCTGATCGCCGCTCTGGTGGCGCATGTCTCCAGCGCGATCGTCCTCGCCCGGCGCGCCCGCCGCGCAGCGGGCCGCTACGCCGCCCGGCCGCCGCGGCGCGCCTCGTCATTCGCCTCGCGCACGATGCTCACCGGCGGCCTGGCGCTCCTCCTCTTCCTCGGGTGGCACCTGATCAACTTCACGATCGGCAAGGTCAACGTACGCGGCGGCCCGACGAACGACCCGTTCAACCTGGTCGTCGACACGTTCAGCGTCTGGTGGTCCACCGCTATCTACCTCGCCGCGATGCTCGTCCTCGGGATGCACCTGTGGCACGGCACCTGGAGCTCCCTGCAGACCCTCGGCTGGACGCTGACCGCCAAGCGGCGTCAGGCAGCGAAGGCGGCCGCCATGGCCGTCGCCGTCCTCGTCGCCGGCGGCTTCTCGCTCTCGCCCATCTGCATCCAGCTCGGCCTCATCAGCTGATGAATGTCCCACCCCACGTGGCGGGGGTAGGCCGCACCGCCGTCCTCTCGATCATCGGCATGGACGAGATCGCCCTGGTGCGCGACGGTGTGCTGCTTCGCAGGGTCCAGTAGCGATCCCGAACAGCCGGTGCCCTTTCAGATCGAGCGCTCCTGGGCGGCCGGAGCGTCCGCTACCCCGGATCCATCCGAGGTCTCTCGACCCGCGAGCCGCTCGTTCCACTCCCGCATCACCGCGGGGTCGGTCGGGCGAGTGAGCAGACTGACCACGACGTACGCCACGGCGCTGACCGCGAGGCCCGCGTAGACCGGTTCGTTGGCGAGGACGTCGCCGACGATCGCCATCGTCGCCAGGGTCGCGGCGGTGCCGGCGGCCATCGCCACCACCGCCGCCGCGCCGGTCGCGCGGCGCCAGAGGAAGCCGCCCAGGATCGGGACCAGCAGACCGCCGACGAGGATGTCGTAGGCGATCGTCAGAGCCGAGACGACGTCGTCGAGCAGCGAGGCGATCACGACGACGACGGCGCCGATCGCGACGACGTAGATCCGGTTGGCCAGCACGTCGTGCTCGGGGTTCTCGGCCTCGTCCTGGACGCGCACGGGGGTGCGTCCGACCAGCCGGGCGAGGAGGGGCTGCACATCGGCGCGGGCCACGGTCGCGGTCGCGATCAGGGCACCGGAGGCGGTCGACATCATCGCTGCCACGGCGGCTGCGAGCACCAGTCCGGTGACGCCGACCGGGAGGATCGACTCGGCGATGGTGGCGTAGACGTCGTTGCGGTCCTCGACGGTGACGAAGGTGGAGGCCGCGGCACCGATCAGCGCACCGGCCACGCCGTAGAGCAGGCAGTAGACACCGGCCGCGGTGCCGCCCCAGCGCGCCACCTGCGGCGAGCGGGCAGTGAAGACGCGCTGCCAGATGTCCTGCCCGATCAGCATCCCGAAGGTGTAGACGACGATGTAGGTGATCACGGTGCCCGTGCCGATCGCGCCGAGCTCGAAGACGGAGTCCGCAGCCCTGGCCCTGATCCCGTCCAGGCCGCCGGCGTGGTTCCAGGTGAAGGGCAGCATCAGGACGAAGATGCCGACGGTCTGCAGCACGAACTGCACCATGTCGGTCAGGGTGATGGACCACATCCCGCCGATGGTGGAGTAGATCACCACGATGACGCCGCCGATCAGCACGGAGACGACCCGGTCTGTTCCGAAGAGGACGTTGAACACGGTCGCGTACGCCATCGTGGAGGTGACCGCCAGCATCAGCGTGTAGGCCACCATGACGACACCCGAGGCTGCGGTCGCCCCGACTCCGTAGCGCAGTGCCAGCATCTGGGCCACAGTGAAGATCCGCAGTCGCTGGATCTTCCCGGCGAAGAACAGGCTGAGCGCCAGGACGCCGAGGGCGATCGCGGCCACCAGCCACGCCCCGGAGAGGCCGAACTCGTAGCCGAGCGCGACCCCGCCGACGGTGGAGGCACCGCCGAGGACGAGCGCGGACAGGGTGCCGGTGTAGAGCACCGGGCCGAGCCGACGGCCGGCGACGAGGAAGTCGGAGCTGTCCTTGGTCCGGGACTTGCCCCACCAGCCGAAGGCGACCATGGCGGCGAGGTAGATGACGATGATGGCGAGATCCATGAGCGTTCCGATCAGGTGGGGGCGAACATGCGGAGGACGGTCGGAAGAACCACCACGGCGGG
>JALZDD010000140.1 GCA_030862715.1 Actinomycetota bacterium
CGCAGCGAGTCGTGCTCGACCGCCAGGACCTGGTAGCCCTGGGCGTCGCGCAGCTCCTCGTAGGTCGTACGCCCCACCCGGCCCATCCCGACCACCAGCGCCTTGGCGTCACCGAGGTTGATCGGCCGGTCCGCTTCCTGGAGCCGGGCGGGCCTCCGCTCCGGCAACAGCCGGTTGAGCAGGTTGATGAGCTTCGCGGCGTACGCATTGAAGACCGCGGCGACCAGGAACGAGAGTGAGGTCGCGACCGCGAGCACGGTCTGCCACTGCGCCGACGCCAGCCCGGTCGCCGAGGCGATGACGATCACGATCAGCCCGAACTCGGAGTAGTTGGTCAGTGTGAACGAGGCCAGCGTCGCGGTGCGGTAGCGCAGCCCCATGATCACGAAGATCACGACGTACGCAACGGCCTGGAGCGGCAGCAGGAGCTGCAGCACGGCGGCCAGCGCCAGGTCCTCGAGCGAGGGCACCCCGGTCAGCCCGATGCTCAGGAAGAACGCGATGAGCAGCAGCTCCTTGGTGCTGAACAGCAGCTTGGCCAGCGCCGGCGCCTTGGCGTGCGACCCGAGGAGTACGCCGACCACCAGCGCTCCGAGGTCGCCCTTGAGCCCGACCGTCTCGAAGAGCCAGTAGCCCGGCACGAGCGCGATCGCCAGGCCGAAGAGCGCGGTCAGCTCGGCGGAGGTGATCCGGTCCCAGATCCGGTGGGCGAGCCAGGCGCCCGGGAGGAGCAGCACCAGCGCGAACACCCACGGGGAGGGCCAGTGGCCCTTGGAGATGGTCAGGAACACCACCGCGACGATGTCCTGCATGACCAGCACACCGATCGCGATCCGGCCGTAGAGGGTGTTGTTGTCGTGGCGCTCCTCGAGCACCTTGATCGCGAAGACGGTGGAGGAGAAGGAGAGCACGAAGGCGATCAGCGCCATCTCGCCCAGGTCGGCGTCGGCGAGGAGCGCGAATCCGAGCGGCGCGATGCCGGCCAGCATCCCGACCCCGATGATGACGCTGAACCCCAGGTGGGCGAAGGTGCTCAGCCACACGTCGGGCCGAAGCAGCGATCTGACGTCGAGCTTGAGGCCGATGCCGAACAGGAGCAGCGTGACGCCGAGGTCGGCCAGCGTGTGCAGGCCGGCCATCTCGCCGACTCCGGCGGCATGCAGCCCGAACCCGGCGGCCAGGAAGCCGACCAGGGGCGGGAGCTTGAGGAACATCGCGACCAGCCCCGCTCCGAGTGCGACGAGCAGATAGAGCGCGGTCAGCGTCATATTGGACTTCCCCCAGGCTGAAACTCGACGTTCCGACCTGCGTACGATACCGCGTGATACCACTTCGGGTTACGCTGGGTCCATGGCTATGACTCTGCGACTCAGCGAGGCCGACGACCGGCTGCTGACCGACCGTGCCAGGACGGAGAACCGGTCCAAGCAGGAGATCGCCCGCGAGGCCATCCGCGCCTACCTCAACGATCACGACCGGCGCATCGAGGATCTCGAGGACGATCTCGCCATCGCGCGCTACTCCCTGCGCCGCGAGCTCGGCGAGGTCAGCTACACCCCGCACGCCGAGGCCCGCCGCGCCCTCGGCCTCGACCGCCCGGTCGGCGAGTGACCCACCTGTGACCTACCAAGTCGTCTGGGCCGACGAGGCGTTGCAGTCGGCCGAGGCGTACGTCGACGACGACCCCATCGGTCTGATCCAGGTCTTCGACACCGTCGACACCCTGACCGAGACCCCGCGCGACGTCGGCGCCTACGCCTGGGGCAAGGACCGCTACCGCCTCCGCGTCGGCCGCTACCGAGTCATCTACGTGGTCGAGGAGCGCCGCATCACCGTCGCCGTCATCCACCTGGGTCGCCGGAGCGTCTAGGCGGACCCGGGGTAACACGGGGTCCGCTCGGGTAACACGGGGTTACACCGGGTAGCAGCGGGCTGCAGCACGCTGCTACCCGTGCGAACACCGTGTTACCCCTGGCCGGGCCGGATCAGCTCAGCCGCTCGATGACCATCGCCATGCCTTGGCCGCCGGCGGCGCACATGGTCTCCAGGCCGTAGCGGCCGCCGGTCTCCTGCAGACCGTGGAGAAGCGTGGTCGTGAGGCGGGCGCCGGTGGAGCCGAAGGGGTGGCCGAGGGCGATCGCGCCGCCGTTGACGTTGACCCGCTCGGGGTGGAGGCCGATCTGGGCGATGCTGGGAAGCACCTGGGCGGCGAAGGCCTCGTTCATCTCCACCAGGTCGATGTCGTCGGCAGTGAGCCCCGCGCGAGCGAGCGCCTGGCGGGAGGCCTCGACGGGCCCGAGGCCCATGATCTCGGGCGAGAGCCCGGAGACTCCGGTCGACACGATCCGGGCGAGCGGCGTGATGCCGAGCTCGGCGGCGCGTACGTCGCTCATGATCACGAGCGCGGCAGCGCCGTCGTTCAGCGGACAGCAGTTGCCGGCGGTGATGGTGCCGTTCTCGCGGAAGACCGGCTTGAGGCCGGCGACCTTCTCGAGGGTGACCCCGGCCCGCGGCCCGTCGTCGGTGGAGACGTCCTCGCCGGAAGGCAGCGTCACCGGGGTGATGTCCCGCTCCCAGAAGCCCCGGGCGGCAGCGGCCTCGGCGCGGTTCTGGGAACGTACGCCCCACTCGTCCTGTGCCTCTCGCGTGACGCCGCACATCTCGGCGACGTTCTCGGCGGTCTCGCCCATCGCGAGGTGGTAGTCGGGCAGGTCGCCTGCCTCGCGAGGGTCGGCCCAGGCCTCGCCCGCGGCCACCCGCGCGGCACCGCGCTCGCCTGCTTTGAGGAACTCCTCGGCCTTGGTGTCCGGCATGCCGTCGGCCTTGCCGCGCTCGTAGCGGGACACACACTCCACACCGGCGGAGACGAACGCGTGCCCCTCTCCCGCGCGGATCGCGTGGAAGGCCATCCGAGTGGTCTGCAGCGACGAGGCGCAGTAGCGGTGGACCGTGGTGCCGGGCACGGCATCCAGGCCCAGACGTACGCCGACGACCCGGCCGATGTTGTAGCCCTGCTCCCCCGCGGGCTGGGCACAGCCCATCATCAGGTCGTCGATCTGCGCCGGGTCCAGCGCCGGAACCGACGCGAGGGCGCTGCGTACGATCTGCTCGGCCAGCACGTCGGGACGCAGGTCCTTCAGCGATCCCTTGAAGGCGCGGCCGATGGGTGAGCGGGCGGCGGAGACGATGACGGCTTCAGGCATGGGGGCTCCTCAGGAGTTGGGGGTGTGCTGGAGGAAGGCGGGCCACTCGCCGCCGCCGTCGACGGCGAGGACGGCGCCGGTGATGTGCGCGGCGAGCGGAGAGGCGAGCATGAGGCAGGCGTCGCCGACCTCCTCGGGGGTCGCGAAGACGCCCCGCGGGATGGTCGCGGCCACCGCGGCCCGCTGCTCCGCACTGCCGTAGTGGTCCTCGGAACCCGGCGTGGCGACGAGCCCGCAGGAGATGGCGTTGACGCGTACGTCCGGAGCCCACTCGACCGCGATCGAGCCGGTCAGGCTCTCGACGGCCGCTTTCGCGGCCCCATAGACAGCGGTCCCGGGACTGGGCCGCCGCGCCGAGATCGAGCTGATGTTGATGATGGACCCGCGAGAGGCCTTCAACGCCTCGTACGCCGCCTGGCTGACGTAGGCGGTGGCCAGGAAGTTGAGCGCCGAGATCTTCTCGTGGAAGCGCGGCGACGCGGTCGCGAAGTCGGCGTAGGGCGCGCCGCCGGCGTTGTTGACGACCACGTCGAGCCGCCCGAGCCGTGAGGTGATCGCGGCGATCCACGCCGCGACCTGCTCCGGATCCCGCACGTCAACCTGGGAGAAGACCGGCTTGCGCCCGTCCACGACGGGCAGCTCCTCAGGCGCCGAGCGGCCGCCCTGATCGCCTCGGGCTCCGCTTCGGCCGCAGATCTCGACCTCCGCGCCGGCTTCGAGGAACCGCGCGACGATCCCGGCGCCCACTCCGCGCCCGCCACCGGTCACCGCGACCACCTTGCCGCTGAAGTCGATCTCGACTGCCATGTGCGGCAGTCTAGAACGCCTACCAAGCAAATGCTAGGTTGATGATCGCGGTGACCGGATCAGAGAGTCAGACGCAGCGCCTCAGACGCAGTGCACGTCCACCCAGTAGGTGTGGTTTCCGCTCATGTGCTTCTTGACCTGCACCGGGACGGTGACCGACCCGTTCGCATCCGGGACGAAGGTCTGCCCGGCGTAGTGCACGTCATCGATCTCGCAACCGACCTGGTCGGTCACGGTGATCTTGTGCAGGCCCGCCTCAGCGGCCTCGACGTGTGCCTCGTGGAACGCGAGAACTGCCGGGTTGTACTCGGAGTACTTCACGTTGTGCGCACCCAGGGTGTCGGTCCACTCGGCCGCCAGACCGTCGATGAAAGGCCCGCCGTGCTGGGAGAACCTGGTGTCGATCTCGACGATCGCCCGCGCCTTGACCTTGAAGTTGTCGGTCTTGCTGTCGGACGGGACGAAACCGTGCCGGTTGCCCGGAGCGGTCGGGTCGAGCGCGTCGTACGGCGTCAGCCACACCTTGTACTCGCCACCGTTGTTGGGGGTGTCGAGGTAGGGGAACAGCTGCACGGTGATGCCGCCGTCCTCCGCGTCGGTGCCGGTCGCGTGAGCGCAGGCGCCGCTCGGCGCGACACTGACGAAGCGGCCACTGTCGTCGACCTGCACCCGGCGGCAGGCGACGGGATCGGTGGAGAGCAGCGTCTTGCCGGAGGGATCGGTGACCTGGAAGGCGTAGATCCCGGCAGGCAGGCCGGCCGCGTCATCGGGCGCGTTGATGCCGGGACCGCCGTTGAGATAGACGTCCTGTTTGGCGGCGTAGTGGTTGAGGTTGACGGGCGCGCCGGTTACGTCGGTGGTGAAGATCGCGCCGGAGAGCTGCAGCAATGGTGCAGACGAGGCCGGCATCGACCAGAGCGCCGCCGCGGCGACCCCCGCCGCGACCGCACAGACGAGCTTTCGGATCATGGGTTTCCCCCTCAGATAGATCGGACCTCGAGTCTTTGACGTTCCGCGGCAAAGGCCGCCGTCCGACCGCGGGGTATCACCCGAACCGGGTAGAACCCCGGACTGTGTGATCGGCCACCTTCGCAGCACCCCAGGGAATACCGGAGAGTCCCTCCGTCTTGCGCCAGGAGTGGATCGAGGCCACCGGCCTCGGCAGACCTGAGAGGAACTCCTTGTGACCACGACCGCCGTCGACACCTTCACGGACGTGATCCGCTCGCGCCGCTCCGCGCGAGCCTTCCTGCCCGACCCGGTTCCCGCCGACGACATCCGCGGTGTGCTCGAGGACGCCCAGCGCGCCCCGTCGCACAGCAACACCCAGCCGTGGGAGGTCCACGTCTTCTCCGGTGAGGCCCGCGAGCGCCTCAGCGAGGCGATGCTCAAGGCGTTCGAGGCCGGCCAGATGAGCCCCGACTTCACCACGACGTACGGTGACGACGAAAGCGTCCACGTCCAGCGGTCCCAGCAGACCGGGGCCGTCCTCTACGGCGCCCTCGGCATCGCCCGCGAGGACGCTGAGGGCCGCACGAAGGCTGTCGCCGAGAACCTCCGCTTCTACGGTGCTCCGCATGTGGCCCTGCTCTTCGTGCCGGAGCTCGGCGATGTCGTACGCGCTGCCAACGACGTCGGCATGTACGCCCAGAACTTCCTGCTCTCCCTCACCGCCCGCGGCTACCACGGCGTACCCCAGGGCATGCACGGCCTCTTCGCCGACACCGTCCGCGCCCACCTCGGCCTGCCCGCCGACCTCAAGCTGCTCTACGGCATCTCGTTCGGCACCGCCGACCCCGACGCCGCGGTGAACCGCCTCGACGTCGGCCGGGCACCTCTCGACGACCACATCGTGCTGCACGACACCTCGCTCTGAGCCGTCGCGACGAGCTGTAACACGTCGTTCGTAGGACTTCTCGCCCTATTTGGGCGACCGGATAGTCCTACGAACGACGTGTTACATGGGCGGCGCCCCCGTCAGGCAGCGGCCGCGCCGCGGATCTCCGCCACAGATGTACGCTGCGCCCGAGCCGCCGCGAAGAGGCTGACCGCCACCGCGAGCAGGAGCCAGAGGACCAGGCCCCCGACCGGCGCAGCGACCGCGGCACCGCTCTGCGCGACGGCGACTCCGCGGAGCGCCTCGGCGGCGAGCGGGACCGGGAGGATGCCGGCGAGCGCACCGAACGGGGCGGAGGCGGTGGCGACCGGCAGCAGTCCGCCGAGGGAGACCAGCTGCAGGGCGAGGAACGCGAGCGAGATCAGCCAGCCACGGCGCTGGCCGGCGAGCGCGACAACGGCCTGGTGGACCGCGACGAACGCCGCCGCGGCGAGCACCGCGATCCCGACCGTGGCGAACGGCCGCGCGAGGTCGGCCCCGAGAAGCGCAGCGGCGACCACGAGGAGCACCGCCTGCGCCAGCCCGATGAGAGCCGCCGGCCACAGGCCTGCGAAGGTGAGCCGCCGCGCCGTGAGCGCCTCCCGCAGTCGCCCGGCGGGGAAGGCCGGACGGAGCAGGTGGATCGCGAGCGCGCCGAGCCACAGCGCGAGCGCGATCACCGCCGGCGCCAGCCGGGTCGCCCCGGAGGTCGAGGGGCCGGAGGCGACCGAGACCTGAACCGGGTCGGCGACGACCTCGGCCTGCTTCTCACCGGGAACCGCGATCTGCGAGGCGCCGTCGCCGAGACCCGAGGCCAGCGAGTCGGCGCCCTCGGTCAGCGAGGACGTACCGGAGGAGAGGTCGTCGGCCCCAGAGGCCAGAGAAGCCGAGCCGCTCTCGAGCTGCTTGGTCCCGGAGGCGAGCTGATCGGCCCCGGAGGCCAGCGCGGTGGCACCGTCGTTGGTCTTGCCGAGGCCGGACTCGAGCTCACGCGCGCCCTTGGCGAGGCGGGCGTTGGCGTCGGCGACCTGGGACGCCCCGGACGCGACCTTCCCGGCACCGTCCGCCGCCGACGAGATCCCTCCGCTCAGCTCCGGAGCCGCCTGCGACAGGGCGGAGGCTCCCGAGGCGACCTGCTCCGCCCCAGCGGCGAGCTGGTCGGCCTGCCCGCCACCGGCGCCGACCGCCGAGGCGGTGGCACCACAAAGCTGCGGCTTCGAGGCCGCGAGCAACGGGTCGCTCGCGCACGCCTGCGCCCAGCCCTTGGCGAGCTGGGTGTAGCCGGCCACTCCCTCGGACACCTGGGAGGCACCGGCCGCGAGTGACGACGTCTGCGACGGGAGCCCCGCGGTCGACCTCTCGAGCTGGTCGAGCCCGCCGC
>JALZDD010000170.1 GCA_030862715.1 Actinomycetota bacterium
AAGACCACCGCGGTCTTCCGGGTCAACGAGCTGCTCAACTGGGCGGTCGCCAAGGCCGGCGAGGCCGGCGAGATCGAGGTCGCGGACGCGTCCTCGTCGAAGGTCTTCGCCGCCGACCAGGTCCAGCATCTGCTCGCCGACCTGATCGCACTCGTCTATCGTCATGGCGACCCCGGAGATCCGGTCACGAAGAGCCTGCTCGACTACCTCGACGCCCAGGCGAAGCGGAACCTCGTGCTCACCTTCGGCGGCGGCGTACAGGAGGTCCAGCGCGAGCTGATCGCGATGTTCGGCCTCGGGATGCCGAGGGTGCCGCGATGAGCGAGAAGCCCCGAGATGTGCACAGCCTTGTGGATGAGGCCGTCCACGAGAAGATCATGGCCGCCGCCGAGGAGATCAAGGCGTGGGGCGAGGCCGCCGAGCGCGACGCCCGCGACGTGGTCAACCAGCCGACGATCAACAACTGGCTCGAGGCGATGGGCCTGGAGTCCGAGCGGTTCCACGAGGGCGAGGCGCCGCCCTCGATGGCGCAGGTGTGGACGATGTACGGCCAGAGCGGGAAGCGCCCCGAACGCGATCCGCTGCACGCGATCATGAACGTCCTCACCGACGCCGGCTTCAACGGCGTCCTCGGCACGAACTCCGAGCAGAGCTACGACCGCTACCTCCGCGTCGGCGAGCAGGTCCGGGTCACCACGGCCCTCGACTCCGTCGTCGGCCCGAAGAGCACCGGGATGGGCGTCGGCTACTTCGTGACCTCCAGGAGCACCTGGTACGTGGGCGACGAGCGGGTCGCGACGATGCTGTTCCGCGTTCTCAAGTTCATCCCCAGGGTGACGGCATGAGCGGCCCGGTGCGGCCGGTGATCGGCCGGGACAACGCGTACTTCTTCGAAGGCACCGCCAAGCAGGAGCTCCGCATCCAGAGCTGCAACGCCTGCGGCACCCTGCGGCACCCGCCGGGCCCGGCCTGCCTGAGCTGCGACGCCTACGACCGCGGACATGTCGTCGCCCGCGGCGAGGGCACCGTCTACTCGTTCACCGTCGTCCACGCACCGAAGCTGCCCGGCAAGGAGCTGCCACTGGTCGTGGCGCTGCTCGACCTGCCCGAGGGCGTACGCATGGTGGTTGAGGTGACCGGGGTGCCGCCCGAGGGCGAGGGCGGCCTGCGGATCGGCGAGCGACTGGTCGTCGACTGGAACGTCATCGATGAGGAGCTGACGCTCCCGATCTGGAGGAGGCCCTGATGAAGGCTGGCGACGAGATCCCGGTCTGGGAGCTCCCGATCACCCCGACGCTCGTCGTCTCGACGGCGATCGCGACACGGGACTTCCAAGACGTCCACCACGACCGAGACCGTGCCCAGGCGGCCGGCTCCAAGGACATCTTCATGAACATCCTGACCTCGACGGCGCTGTGCGAGCGTTATGTGACTGACTGGGCGGGCACCGACGTCCAGATCAAGGGCATCTCGATCCGGCTGGGCGCCCCGGCCTACCCCTACGACACGCTGTCGTTCTCCGGCGAGGTCACCGATGTCACCGACGGGATCGCCACGATCGCCGTCACCGGCGCGGTCTCGCTCGGTGCGCACGTGACTGGAACGGTCAGGGTCGCCGCATGAGCCTGAGCTGGAAGGCGGCGATCGTCGGCATCGGCGCGACGGAGTTCTCCAAGGAGTCAGGACGCTCCGAGCTCCAGCTCTCCGTCGAGGCGACCAGAAGCGCCCTGCAGGACGCCGGACTCACCCCGGCAGACGTCGACGGGCTGACCACGTTCACCATGGACACCAGCTCCGAGATCGCTCTCGCCCGCGAGCTCGGGCTCGGCGACCTCAGGTTCTTCTCGCGGATCAACTACGGCGGCGGCGCGGCCTGCGCGACGATCCAGCAGGCCGCGATGGCGGTCGCGACAGGCGTCGCCGACGTGGTGGTCGCCTATCGCGGCTTCAACGAACGCTCGGGCCAGCGGTTCGGCCAGGTACAGCCCTGGGCCGCCCAGCAGGTCAACACAAACGGCATCGACAACGCCTGGACCTACCCGCTTGGTCTCAGCACCCCCGCGGCAACCGTGGCGATGCAGGCGCGCCGCTACATGCACGACTACGGCGTGACCAGCGCGGACTTCGGTGCCGTGGCCGTCGCCGACCGGCGCCACGCCGCGACCAACCCCGCTGCGTTCTTCTACCAGAAGCCGATCACGCTCGAGGACCACCAGGCCTCCCGGATGATCGCCGACCCGCTCCACCTACTCGACTGCTGCCAGGAGTCCGACGGAGCCGTCGCGATCGTCGTCACCAGCCCCGAACGGGCTCGCGACCTACCCAACCCGCCGGTCACCATTGCCGCTGCCGCCCAGGGCAGCGCCGCCGACCAGTACGTGATGACCTCCTACTACCGCGACGAGATCGGAATCCCCGAGATGGGCGTGGTCGCCAAGGATCTGTGGCGCCAGTCCGGCCTCACCCCGGCCGACATCGACACCGCGGTGCTCTACGACCACTTCACCCCCTACGTACTCATGCAGCTCGAGGAGCTCGGCTTC
>JALZDD010000180.1 GCA_030862715.1 Actinomycetota bacterium
GCTTTGCTCCGCCTGCAGTCGGGAAGCCAGGGACGCGGCTCGAACCCACTGCAGGGTGGACTCATACGTCCCGCGCCTGGTTTCGTGCGCCGCTTGGAACTTGAGCTCCTGCAACTTCCGGCCGTACGACCACCGAGCTCCTAGCCAAGCGGTGATCAACCCCGCTAGAAGCCCCAGCAACGACGTCAGCAGTACTTCAGGGAGATTCAACGACTCACTCCTATCGAGACCGCTGCGCGTGGTCGGAGCAGGATGTGTGCTCCAAGCAGCTCGTTCGCGGCGCCGAATCCTTGCCCCGCCGCGGTGGAGTCCATCGTCGCGTCTATCGTGTCGAGATCCGGAGAGCCGCGTGCCCGATCCCCCAAGTTGGGTTCGCCACGGCCACCCGACGGCCGCGCTAGTCCGGTAGGTGCTCCTCGAGCCAGGTCGCTCTTCGGCGATCTGACGCGCGCGAGAGCCAAGCCTCCTGCACGACCTCGGCGAGTTCGTCATAGCCGATCTCCCCAAGCCGGCTGGCTCGGACCAGGACCGACAGGTGGCCGTCGAAGTGCGGAGTGGTGAAGAACGGCGAGGACTCGTCCTGCACCATCGCCAGCTTGTCACCCTCGCTAGGCACCCAGAAGACGATGACGTCCTCGTAGCGCTGGCCGGTGTCCGGGTCGAACGCGTCAGGACGGGGGTTCCTGAAGAAGACGAACGACTTTCCGCCCACTTGATAGACCGGCCTGTTCTGGGTGCCCGCGTAGACGCGGACGTGGGGCATGCCAAGAGCAAGCTCGTGCACGTCCTCGACCCGCGCCGGCCGGCCGCCCATTCTCATCACACAGTCAGGTTAGGTGCCACGGGCAACGCGCGGGCGACCATAGTCAATCCGCCCAGATTGCCGTAAACGGGCCTACTGAATGCCCTCCGGCAACCAGGCCTGTTCGGTCGAGAGTGGAGGTCGACCGAGAGGAGGTGATCTCTGATGGACGTTGACGCGTTCTTCGCCGGCCGGCTCATCGTCGGCGCCCCCGAACTGCGTGACCAAGCGCTTCGCAAGATGCCTGGTCATGGTGATGCTGACCAGCGGGGTGATCACTGCAGCCAGTAAGGGCGTTGGCCCGCGCAATTCTCGTGGGGCCGGGCCGCATGGTTCCGGCCCCACAGCTACGTCTGACCGAGGGAGTTCTGATGTTGAAGTTCGAGATTCATCCGGTCGACATCGGTCGCCGCGATTGGCGTCGAGACGGTGCTGTCTGGGTCTGCGGCAGTAGTTGGATAGAGCCACTGGACAATCCCGTGATTGAGTCCGCCCTCGACGTCAGCAGGCAGAGCAGGTGCGTGGTCACGGTTCGCGAGCGGGATGTCGCTGGCGATGCCAGCTTGGAGCTGACCGCGGCCAACATGCGCAGATGGCCAGGCGACCACGTCACGCTCGAACTCTCCGAGGGCAGGGTGACGGTCCACGCTGGAGCGTTGGGCACAGCCCCGGTTCACATCGCCGCCAGCAACGGCGCCTTTGTTGGGTCATGGAATCTTGCCGAGCTTCGCTCATGGTTCGACGTGGCGAGATTGAACGGCCCGTCCGTCGTTCGGGCCCTCCTTCGTAATCCCGCGTATTCATCGGCGACGATGTTCGACGGCGTTCACCGGGTCACCGAACGAGCCACAGCGACGATGACCTCCACTGGGATCCAGGTGACCTACCCGGATCCCGCGGCGCACGTTCTGGCTGCTCGCGATCTCGCCGACGCTGTCGATGCAGTGGAGGCGTTCGAGGAGGTGCTTACGTACGTTGTCCAGAGGCTGCCCGATCCTGACGGCACTGCGGCCGTCGAACTGTCCGGCGGCGCCGATTCTGCGAACGTCCTGTTGACGGCTGCTGAGCGCTATCGAGACGTGCGTACGGTCGGGATCGAGGTCTCGGGACGTGCCGGCCGGGAGCAGCGCTATCGCCGCCGCACGCTCGCTGGGCATGTTGGCGCCGTGGACGAGGTCGTGCAAGCACGCGACCATCTGCCGTTCGACCCGTCGATTCGCAAGCGGCCACACAGCCCTTCCACGGCCTACTACCGGGAAGCCTTCGACGCGATGTGTGACCGGGTCTCTGCCTCCTCCGCACGCGTCGTGTATCTCGGTCTCGGGGGCGATGAGGTCAACGCCCTGCACCCGGCTGAGCGGGTCGCCGACTCGCTGGCCAACACGTATGGACACCTGCCACCTCCGCCGTGGCTCGGCCCGAAAGCTTGGGGATCGCTTGGCGACCTTGAAGCTGACGCGGCGCCGGTATCCATCGTCCCGCTCCCCACCCTCGAAGCCTTTGCGCTCCACAACCCGACGTACCTGGACGCGGGTATCTGGCCGGTCGCGCCCCTGGCCCATCCCCTGGTCGGCCGTTTCACCGAGCAGCTACCTGCCTCACATCGGCGCGGGAAGCGAATGTTCCGCGAGCGGCTTGCCCGCGCCGGCATGACCCCGCGCGTGACCCACCCTGACGAGCCAGAGAGCTTCCTCGACCTCATGGAGTGTGGGATGCGTACCAACGGACTCCTCGCCCTGAAGCAGATCCAATCCGAGTCGCTGCTGGCAGAAGACGGCTGGATCAACCACGCTGGGCTTGTGGACGCCATCGACCGATACGAGAGCACAGGCCAGGCGGACCCCCGCCTCGCCGATCTCGTCACCGTTGAGCTCGGGCTCCGGAGTCTTCAATGAACCTCAGTGCCACCGTCGCATCAAAGAAGGCTCGAGCCCTCGCAGCAGGCAACCTCATGTATCGAGACCCAGCCCTGCACGACCACTTCGCCGGCGACGTCGGCTCCCTGAAGACGCTGTTGGATCGTCTGCTCGGCGAATTCATGCCCAGCGGCGCTCGCAACATCCTCGACCTGGGTTGCGGCACCGGCGTGCACTCCTCTGCTCTGACGAGCTACGAGTACGTCGGCATCGACCTCCAGCCACGGCTCATCGAACATGCCCGGGCCACGTATCCACACGGGCACTTCGCCGTCGGCGACATCACGCGCTACCGGTCCCAGCGCCCCTTTGACGTGGTTCTCTCCCTCGGCAACACCCTTGCCTACCTGCACACCGAGGAGCAGCTCAACGACGCCTGCGCCACCTTCGCAGCCAACGCCGCCCCCGGAGCGCTCGTTGTGGTGCACACCCTCGTCTCGCCGCCCACCACGTCCCACAGCCGGCAAGACGTCTCGGTGCCAGGCGGACAGGCGACCGTCACCATCGACAGCACCTGGGATACCGAGCGCGAGTTTGCGATCACGACCCGTACCTGGGCACTGCCAAACGGCGAAGAGGTCACCGACACCTTTGACCGCCGCATACACCGCATCGGCGACCTGCAGACAGCACTGACCGACGCCGGACTCGCAGTGCGGGAAACCTTCGACAGCTACGACCGGCGGCGCGAGCCGGTGCAAGGTCCAACCGCCTACGTCGTTGCTCAAGCGCCACACGTCGGCGACCATCGTTAGTGCAAAGAACCAGTCCGGGAGGTTGAGCATTGGCAAACGAGCTGCTCCGTCGACGGCGGCAATCCATGCCCTCCCCTTCCGGCTCGGGCGAGCCGATGACACGGCACGAGCTGGCCGAGGCGGTCAACCGTCACATCTGGTCCACCACCGGCACCAAGTCCACGATCGACGCTGAAACGATCGGCCGGTATGAGCGGGGACAGATCCAGTGGCCGGGAGAGACGTACCGACTCGGCCTTCGAGCCGTCCTGCGCGCCGGAACAGACGCCGAACTCGGCTTCAAACCCACCCGCCGAGGTCGAACAGCCGCATCCCGCTCCCCCCAAACCGCAGAGATCTCATCGAGCCGTCCACACGACAGATTGCTCGACGCGCTCGGACCTACGACACCGACCAGCATCGGGTGGCCCGAGGTCGAGTTCATCCGAGAGACCACACGCGTGATCGCCACCTCGGAGAATCGCTTCGGTGGAGCCGTCGCCGCCGAGATGGCCACAGCCCAACTCCGCATGGCCGTTGGGCTGCTGCAGGCTCGCGCGGCGATCGACGTACGTCGTGCGCTGTTTCAAGCAGTCGGCAATCTCGCCGGCGTCGTCGGGTTCTCCGCCTACGACATGAACAACTACGCCGTCGCTGACCGATGCTACGAACTAGCACTCTGGTGCTCAGACGAAGCCCGCTCGACATCACTTCGAGCAAGCGTCATGGCAGACATGGCACGCAAGACGATCGACTTAGGCCGCCCTCAAGACGGTCTCGCCATCGTCGACGCCGCCAAAGAGCTGTCCGGCGACCTCACTGCCACAGGACAAGCGATGCTCGCCGCCTGGCGCGCACGACTGCTCACCAAGACCGGGCAGTACGCCGACGTACGCAACGAAGTCGCGGTCTCCGACGAGTGGTTCTCCAAACGCGACGTAGACGATGACCCACCGTGGCTCAGCTACTACGACGAAGCTGAGCACCAAGGCTCCATCGGGAGGACACGCCTCCCCCTCGCACAGGCCGGGATCGACGTCGACGACACCATGAAACGGCTCGACGCCGCCGTCTCGCTGCGCGAAGCCACCTACGTCCGGTCGCTGACATTCTGCCGGATCCGACTCTCAACGCTTCTGGTATCCATCGGCGAGACCGACCAGGCCACCACGGTCGCACAGGAAGCTCTCGCTGAGTCACCTAGTGTGCGCTCATCGCGAATGCGCGAGGAGTGGGCCGTGCTGGCAGCAGCGGCCGGCACGACCGGATCGTCCGCAGCACGAGACCTCCACCACGCAGCGACCAACGCGGCACGCACCAGATGAACCCGCTAGGAGGGCCACCGTGACAGCACCGACTACTAGTGACAACCTCGGAACGCTGCACCAGGCGGCTTCGCAAATTGGATTGAACACTGCGGGAGCCTGCCTGTTGAGGGACGGTTCCAACGCCATCTACCTTCTGCCGAACGCAGGGGTGGTGGCCCGCGTCGGCCGCTCCGGAACGGCCGAGGAGGCCGCCCGCCAGGTGCAGATCGCTTCGTGGCTGTCTGCCAACGGGATAGACGCGAACCTCCCGATCGATGGATTGAGACTCGTCGTTGTCGCCGGGAGGCCCGTGAGCTGGTGGACACCCATCGCGACCCATCGCCACGCAACACCTGCCGAGCTGGGCGCTGTGCTACGCAAGCTCCACGACCTACCAGCGCCGACCACCATCGACTTACCGAACCTCGACATGGTCTGGCATGTCGCTGAGCGCATCGAGTCTGCGAGCGGGATCTCCACCACCGACCGCGTCTGGCTCCAGGACCAACTCGCCAGCCTAGGCACGGACCTGGCAACCACCGAAGTGCCCCAGACCCGACGTGTCATCCACGGCGACGCTTGGCAAGGCAATCTGGTCGTGCCCGACAGCGGCTCACCGATTCTTCTCGACTTCGACAACGTCTCGATCGGGCACCCAGCCTGGGACCTGATCCCACTCGCCGTCGACCACGAAGACTTCGCCCGCATCAACAGCGACGACTACACCGCCTTCGTCACCGCCTACGGCGGCTACGACGTACGCGAAGAGCGCTGGTTCCGAACACTCGCAGACCTACAGGAGCTGCGCTGGACCGCCTTCGTCGCAGACAAGGCAGCGTACAACGCCGACGCGGCGGCGGAGGTCTCTCACCGGCTCGCCTGCCTACGTGGCGAGATCCCCCGACCATGGAAGTGGGCTGCGTTCTGAACGGCGCAGATTGCCCTGACCTGCCCAACTGAGTGCCCTGCCAGCAAGTCCCTCACCGCGCGAGGGTGGTTTCAGGTCCTGGCCGTGTGGCCCCCGAACGCGCCACGCGGCTGGGACCACCAACGACACCCGCCAGTTGAGAGGTTCGTCCATGTCCTTCGCCATCCCCGTCTCCGAGACCTCAAGACGACGCGGCGTCGGGCGGCCACGGCACACCACCGTCGCGTCGACGCTGAGCCCGCGCGACCAGGTTCTCGACGCTGCAGGACGGCTCTTCGTCACCCGTGGGTTCGCCGCCACCTCGACCCGCGAGATCGCTGAGAAGGTCGGCATCCGCCAGGCGTCTCTCTACTACCACTTCGCTGGCAAGGACGAGATTCTCGCTGCTCTGCTCGCACGCACCCTGCGACCCACACTCGACCAGGTCGGCCAGATCCTCACCCTGACCGCCGACGACCCACGACCGACCGCGCTCTATCTGCTGGCGCTCATCGACATCAACACCCTCGCGACGGCACCCCACAACATCGGCCTACTGGCCCGCATCCCCGACGTGATGTCCTCACCCGCCGCCGAAGAGTACGCCGCGTGCCGGCACGACCTGCTCTGCGCCTATCGCGACCTGGCCATCACGGTGATCGATTCGTCGAGGTCGGACGGCTTAGATCCCGATAGTCTCGGTGAACTGTTGCTGCAGCTCGTCGAGGCGGTGATCAGCATCCGGGCCAACGGCCGAAACGTAACCACCTCGGTCGCTCGCGCGATCGCCTCATCATGCCTACGCCTCTGCGGCGTAGCTTCCGACGCGCTCCTCGCCGCACAGTCGGTCGCTCAGGACCGACTCAACACGTTCGCCGCGACAAATCGGGTCTGACGTCGCAACTTCCAGACAGCACCGGCCGAGCACGTCAGGTCCGCCCACTATGGCCGCCCCACAGCGCCCAGATTGACGCACCGCCTCAAACTTCGGCGCTTGTTCGCGAAAAGGCTCTCGGCCTCGCGCGCAAGCGAAACTGCGTACCGAGAATCAAGTACTGGGACCGAGTTATCTGCGCGACTTTGTCCAACATGTCGGGCCCAGTCCCTAGGCTGGGTGCGTACGAATCGATCGAATGAGGACGACAGATCCTCGGTCGTCTGACGAACGGAAAATTGGTTGATCCTCGAAACGATTTACGTGCGGCATTTCCGCTCCTTCAACTTCGACTTTCTTCGGCAGGACCTCACTGACCAGAACAAGTTCCCTTGGGACGAGCTGACTGGGGTCGAGGACTACGAGTCCGAGGACGCGGTCGACGAGGAAGAGGACGAAGACGTCGACGACGATCCCGAAGCAGAGGTCACACCTGAGGTGCCTGCCGCGGCCGAAGAGGCCGACGAATCGGTCGCGGTCATCGACGTGGCCCTCGGCGACTCGTACTACCCGTTCGTGAAGGTTGAACTGGAACGCGACATCACGACCGTGGTCGGTGCCAATGAGTCGGGCAAGAGCCAGCTGATCACTGCAATCCAGTGTCTCCTCGGTGATCACGAGATTCGTCCACGCGATTTCTGCAGATACTCAAAGTTCTTCGGCGTGCGCCGGTCGATGCGTCTGCCCGAGTTCGGTGGGCGGTTCACGGAGGTGACGCCCGAGGAACGAGCCGTACTAGTCGCCACCGCAGCGCACAACGTTCCTGGCGACTTCTGGTTCTTCAGGCTTGAACGCGGACCCGTCCTCTACGTCGAAGAGGAAAATGGTTCCATCACGGCGGTTGATCTGAACGACGATCAGGTCAAGACGCTGCCGCTGCCGACCGCTCGACGGATCGACTCGACGGTGGTGCTGCCGTCAAGCGCGAGCCTGTTCGACCTGGCTTCTGGCAAGGCGAGCTTGCAGCCGCGCAGCAGGGACGAATGGCTCGACCTGTTCAAGGAACTCAAGCGCCTATCTGAGGATCCGGCGGCCGCCGCAGCGACCGCAGTCAACATGTTGCTGCCCCAAGTGGGTGCTCGCCAGGATGTCGACGTAGAGAAGGACGCCAAGTCGTTGGCACTCGTCCGCGACTTGCTCGAAAGCGTCGCCGAGGTCGACGCCAAGGCGTACACGGAGTTGCTGAAGGCTGACGCGGAGGACGACGGGTACACATCGGCGCTGACGACGAGCGTCACCGAAGCTCTCGGCGCCTCGCTGAACTTCCAGAAGTGGTGGTCGCAAGACCGCGATTTCTCCCTGCAGGTACACAAGGACGCGTTCCACTTGGTCTTCACGCTGAAGGACAATTCTGGGCAGACCTACACGTTCGACGAGCGCAGCGGCGGCATGCAGTACTTCCTGAGCTACTTCATCCAGCGGGAGGCATATAGCCCGAAGGATCTGGCTCGCTCCGAGATCTTGCTGATGGACGAGCCGGACGCGTATCTGTCCACGATGGGTCAGCAAGACCTGATGCGCGTCTTCGCGCGGTACGCGTTCCCCGACGATGGAAAGCGGGCTGCCCAGGTCATGTACGTCACGCACAGCCCGTTCTTGATCGACAAGAATTACCCACATCGGATCCGGGTGCTTCAGAAGGGCCTTGGTGAGGAGGGGACTCGAGTCGTCCAGAAGGCTGCGAGCGAGAAGTACGAACCGCTCCGATCGGCCTTTTCCTCGTTCCACGCCGACACCGCTTTCATCGGGACATGCAACATCCTGGTCGAAGGGCCCGCAGATCTGATCTTGTTCTCGGGCATCAGCGCCGGAATGAAGCGTGCAACCGAACCCGGTCCGACCCTAGACCTCAACACCCTGACGATGGTGCCCGTTCACGGAGCGGGGAACTACCGGTACCTCGTCCACCTCACGCGCGGCCGAGATCTCGACCGTCCCGCGATCGTGGTGCTCCTGGACTCCGACAAGGCCGGCGATCGAGCCCATGCGGACCTGAACAAGCTCGAGAACGGATTCGGCGACAAGCCCGTCTTCGACAACGACCTGATCTATGCGATCGACCAGCTGCCCATGGCGGACATGGCTGTAGATGTGTCCGAGATCCACGAGCCCGAGGACCTCGTTCCGGCGACTGTGGCCCGCCGCGCGCTCGCTGAGTTCGTCAGCGAGTTCCGAAGCCCGCAGAGCCGGAAGAAGATCCTGGACGAGCTGCCCGATCCGCTTGTGATCGACCCAGGCCTCCGCCTCTACGACCAGGCCCGCGATGCCCTCCTGGCGGCTAGCAAGACTGCTGACGCCCCACTGTCTGTCGGAAAGATTGAGTTCGCCCATGCAGTCTCGGCCGTGGTCAGGGCTGCGGAATCAGCCGAGGGACTCAGGGGCCTGTACACAAACTTCGGCGCGCTCTTTGCGGAGTTGAACCTACTCCAGGAGACGGCCATGGAACGGCACACCCGTGAACGGATCACGGAGATCACGAAGCGGATCGTTGAGCGGTTCAAGCGCGACCACAAGACGCGAGCGAGCAAACACACGGTCGCTCGCCTCCTGGACGAGATTGAGTCACACCTTCAGGGAGGCGCTGGCCCAGAGGAAGAGGCTGTTCGACTGGCGTGTCGCTCGATCCGAGAAGAGTTCGCCCTCGCAGACTCTCCAATGTCGAACGTTGAGAACTTCAGCGACCTGCGTGAACAGTTGAAGGAACTGGTGCTCGCACCCCAGCGGTCCACGATGTAGGCGGATCGAGGACGCGGGCGCAAGCGTCGGTTCGCATCGATCTGCGGTCCCCTTTAATCCAATCCCCCAGGCGAGTCATTCCGCCGCATCTGATCGCCCATATTGACGCAACAAGCCTTGGCCGCATCCATGGTCGCCGACTGACCACGAGTTGTTCAAGGGCTCAACGACCAAAGCTCAGCCAACCTGAGCCGCGATCATTCACGCGGTCGCCGCCGTTCCGGGATCCTCGCATTGAGCGACGACATGCAGTGGACGGCAATGAACTGCCAAACCGCTCTGGGCGCTCGCTCGTTTCCGAAATCACCTGTACCACCGAGTCCGACCGTCTACGGTCATCCCGTGACGAAGACGCAGAAGCTCCGGAACCTAGCGGAGGGCTTCATGGCCGCACTCGTTGAGTGCGGCTACCGAGGTCCGTGGCGGTGGGCACACCACCAGTGGGAGGGCACCTTCTACCGCGTTTGGAACGATTGGGAACCTCACACAAGAGACGCGTTTCCCCGCCTCGAGGTCGGCGGGAGCGCAAACGGCCGCTCAAGCCAGGCGCGATCGATCCTTTGGGAACTCAAGCGGACATCGCCCTTTTACGGGCACGACAGCAAGCCATTGACGGTTGCCCCCCGCGGCATGACACCGCGCGAATACCTTGACGACTGGTGTGACGGTGCCACCACCGACGAGTGGGTGGATCTCGGAGCCGCTTTTCTTGAGAAGATGGCAAAGCGAGAGCAGAGCTGATCTCGTATAGCCAGTAGCCCGCCCGTTCGGCGTAATCCGGCGGCGTCCATTTTCGATTGGCCGGTCGGGACGCCCAAAAGTCACGCAACGACGCCAGGGTCCGGTTCACGCTAACAAGCAAGATCGCTCGCTCCAGCCCTCGCCAAGCGACCCTCGCGTGATCGGTGCGTCGATGCCGCCGCTTGTGGCGTGAGAAGCAGTGCCGCTCGTCGACACAGATAGGCGCAAACCACAAGGAGCGACGGTTCCAGTTACGTTGGCCGCATCAACGTCGGCCGCATCAAGAGGTCGTCGGTGCCCGGCATCAGAGACAATGTAGACATGCCCGACCAAACCTTCAGCGCCCAGCAGTTCCTGCTGAATGTGGGCCAGCGACTGGTGATGGAGTTCCAACACGCCACCCAGGGGACGACACCGACGTTAGCCGGCGACTCGCGCGAGCACCCCGCTCGTCAGCAGCTTGAGCGACTCCTGCCCCCTGTCGCAGGCGTTGGCTCCGGCGCTGTTATCGATTGCGCCGGCAACGTGAGCAAGCAACAAGACGTCGTCATCTACGATCGGACGGTCACGCCCGTCTTGTCTGTGAACGGAAATCCGAGCGCCACGTACTATCCAATCGAAGGCGTCATCGCTGTAGGCGAGATCAAGACGTCGGTCGGACGCACTGAACTGGAAGACGCATCGCCAAGGTCAGGTCCGTCCAACACCTGATGAGATGTGTCGGTCCGGTTCCGGAAATCTTCCGCCCATACGGGATGTCCGGATCGCTTCATGGCGCGGCGCACGAGGCCTTCGATCAGACGACGAAGGCGACTGATCAAGTCTTCGGCTTCCTCATGTGCAAGTCGATGTCGACGGCCCCGCAGACCCTCATCGCGAATGCCCGTGATCTCTGGAGTGAAGACACTTCCGTCCCAGGTCTCGGCGCAGTTGCGGCCATCGAACAAGGGATCATCCAGCCTCTGTTCAACAATGGCCGCGTGATCTCGATTCGGGACGCCGACGCGGTCCACTTTGACGCCGATGCACCTTCGAGTTTCCGCGCGGCTGGTTGAGACCTTGTCTTGGATTGTCCGTAACGGCCGAACGACGACCCTCGACGCGTTAAGTCACTATCTGCGCCCGCAAGACTCGGCCCAGGCAGTCGGCTCCATCACCATTCCGATCGTGACGGAGTCACCGAATCCCTAAGCGCGCCTCTCGCGGTGGCCGCATCACGAACAACACAGCCACCAGCGAACATGAGCAAGAAAGTGAGTCATACCGCGGCGTCTCACCCACTCCCAAGCAGCGTGAGGTTGCTACTGGGTCGTGGTCGCCATCTCGCCGGCGCGCCCAATGTAGTGGTTGATCATGGTGCCGAGTGCCTGATCTGGTCGGCGACCCTGTCGATCGGGACGCCCTTGGCGGCAGTCATGGTCGCGTGGCCCGCGCAGCGACTGGCCCAAGGCCGGCGGCGGGCCGTCCAAGCCCGCGGCGTCGGCTCGTTCTTGCACGGTCCTGCTGATCGCGCACGGACCAGGCACGCACGCTGGTGGGGCGCTCGGTAGACGATGCGGGTGAAGTGCGCGTACGGCTCGGATGGACGCTCCTAGAGCCGGCTTCATGAGAGCGGATCCGTGCCTCTGTTCGCCCGCTGTGGCACCAGTGCTCGCGCTGGCGCCGGCCGCAAGGGTAGGTCCTGTGGGTGGGGCGCGGCGAGACCGGCGTCGATGGCGGCGACCGCAGAAGGTATGGAAGCGTTGGAGACTGACAATTCGGCTTCCCAACGACTCGACGACTCGACGACAGGTAAGAAACGACTATTCGTCGCTGAAGTCCATGTCTGACGAACGGACCCAGGCTGTGCTCTCGCCGTCGAGATAGTCGACCAGTTCTTCCTGAATCACTTCCTGCTCATCGCCGAACAGATACGCCACAGCGTCTTCGGTGTCCCACTCATCGACGATCCATACATACTCACCGCCATCGACAGGCAGGCAGTTAGCCGGGTCGTCGAATGTCTGGTGGAACTCCTCCAATAGCCTTTCGACATGTTGCTCCAGAGAGGAGAGGGATGCAGCCACGACGGGGTAGTAGTCCGGATGCCAGTAGATGCCCTCGAAGGGGAGCTCATCGACGCCCTCGGGCGTGATGACGAAGGCTACATCGGCAAGGGCGAAGGTTAGGTGGTTCTGCACTCGCCACTCCCGCTCCCAGTCCCAGACGTAGCCCTTACTCGGCATCACGAGGTCTATGAAGGGCGTGAGGTCCCACAGTGGGTGGGTCCAGTCACAGGTGGACCTGAGAGCCTCCAACTGCTTGCTCAGGTTCGCTGCCTGGCTGGACTTTTCATCGACGTACCAAACTCGGGCCCCTTGGCGTGAACGGACGAAGTCCTTCGTGAAGCCAACGCCGTACTGCCCGTGCCGCTTCGTCAGCTGATGAAGTTGGTCGAGCGGGATTTCACTCAAGCACACCGACTGGTGGCGAGCCGTCACCTCGGGGAGCTTGCGATAGAAGCTATACCCGAAGGGCCCGGAGGCCCGAAGACACCCGCTCGTCAGTATCGCGCAAAGCGTCTTCTCACTCTTGGTGAAGTGGACGAGGTAGTCGCTCATGTCACCCGCGGTGGGATGCAGGAGGTGCGCTGGAACTTGAAGCGGCGTTGTCACGTGACCGATGTTAGGGGCTTCTCAACGCGTCGAGGAACCTTGGCGAGAACGCCTGCTTGGCCGCATCGGACAACCATTCGCCCCTGTTGTGGTGACCCACCCGGCTGCGTCACACTGCCGCCGAACCCCGTGCATCTCTCGCCGCGAGCCTGACGCGCACCCAAGACGAGAGATGCGTGCCCCCCGTACTGATGAGCCCCTCCTTCCGCGTCATCCGCTTGAGGTGCGAGGCTGGCAACTCAGCTTCCTTAGGCCGTCGCCCATACAGCCAGGCCGCCAGTAGGCATCAGGAGGGGCGGCCGCCGATCGCTCAGATGACCGTAACGGCGTACCTCGGTCGATTTATCTTCTTACGGAAGTCGACCAGACCGGCACTCTTTAGCGTCTGAAGAAGGTCGCCGTGCACCTCATCGTGAGGAAGGCCAAACGTGGCCCCAGGGACAGTCACCTTGGCGTAGTCACCGCCAAGGGCCGCGAACACCTCGACAATGACGCGCGCCTCGGCCGCGGGGACTGCACCGCGGAGCAGGCTTAGTACGAGCGTGCTCTCGATCGGTTGGGCGCGTGCGACTCGCAGCACCGTCTCGGGCGATAGCGAAACTGACATCCCCCGCGCGTACCGTGCAACGGCACGCAGCGCAACTGGGTCGCTGTCAGGGGCGTAGGAGTCAGGGTTCGCCATCACCTTGGCTCCCAACTTGCGCCGGGTTGTCGCATCGTCAAGGAGGTCGCCGACCATGCCCTCGACTATGTCCGGGCTGATGAACGAGACGATGTCGTCGGATACCTCAATGGCCGGGCCGATGCTGGCCCAACCGCAGCCTCGGAAATGCGCAAAGGATGCGGCCGAGTCTTCGACCAAGCCAGCTGCCAAGAGAGGCGCGAAGAGGCCCGTAGCGCGCGACGCGATTTGGTCCACGGGGAGTGGCTTCGAGGGATGGAGGCTCTCGGCGAGGGCAACCCGCTTCGCGGCGTCGTCGATGGCTGACGCATTTAGGATCGCGATGGCCTCGGCGTCGACGTCATAGCCCTCTGTGCCGGCGCTAATGTCGATGGTGTTGGCGACGGTCAGGAGTTTCGCAAGACTGGCGTCAACCTTGCCGACTCCTGCACGGTACCTGTGCACGTTCTCCAACGTCGGCTCGAACAGGCGCTGTTCGGCGAGTGCTGGCCAACTCGGGGCCGGCACGTCCTTCAATGACGTGACGCGAACGCTCGGTTCGGTGCGTTGGGCGACATCGTGTGAGAACCTGACGAAGGTCTCCTCCTCGTAGACCCCGGAGAGATCGTTCATTACGTTGGTGAGCGTCTCGGGCGTACTTACCGCCCACTGAGTCGGGCGGTGCACGCCACAAGCGTCCAGGTAGGTGTCGAACTCGTCGATGCAGTACCTGTAGACCAAGTCGAGTGCCCTGATGTCATCAAGGGAGATCTGCTTCGTGCCGAGAGCCTCGACGAGGTTGTCGACGTTGAGCTCGTATGCGCGGCGCGCGATCACTCCGGATCGCAACTCGGCTGCCAGCGGCTTCAGTTGCGAGAGTTGAATACCCATTCGCTCGAGCACCGAAAGGATCGTCCCCGTGGACTCCTCTCCCTGGGGCTGAGTGAACGCCGTCATGTTGCCAAAATTCGCCTGAAGGAAGTCGCCGAATTCATCGGGCAGGTCATAGAGCTCGGGGGCGTCGGCGGCCACCAATGCGGCACTGACCAAGGCCGGCCGCACGTCGTCGGGGATCTCGTCGCTAGCGCCGAGATAGATGAACACGCGGGGCCAGGGGTGTGCGGCGAGGCGGGCAGCCAATTGTTGCCGGTGCGCTCCGGCAGTGAAGTAGGCAGAGAGGAAGGTACGGGTCTCCTCATCGTCGTAATCGACAACCAGCCGCTCGATGACTCCGCCGGCCTTGATGTGATCGGTCTTGAGCAGGTGGTCGACGATGTTGATGTTGTAGGCGACGACTGTGCCGGTGAGGTCTTCACCTGCCTCTTCGATCTCGTCGAGGAGGTTGGCGACGGCACCGGGGCGGCTGAGGTCGTAGTCGATGTTCATCGTGTTGGTCTGAACGTGCTGCACCATGAATGTGGCGACATCGGGACCAGTGAAGTGACCATAAAACTGGGCGGCGTACAAGGAGAAGTTGCGGTCGATGTAGCCACGTAAGACGAGATCCCTGGCGAGAGGTGACTTCATAGTTGCCGCTACGAGATCGGCGAAGGTGCGGTTGACCAGAGGCGCGGCATCCTTCTCCGTATCGCCCTGGTTGGTGGAGTGGACAGGTTGGATCCCGTCAGAGACCGCGAGGGTGAACTGTCCCAGTTGAGCGAGGTGGGTGAAGTCGGCGCTGCGGAGAGCTCGGATGTCGCGCTCATTACGAAGCAATTGGACGCGTGTCGCTTGCTCGTCGAGCTTCACCCACCTGTCGGCCTGCAGCGCCTCTGGAAACATCACCGCCAGGTCTTCGGCGTTCAGGGTGATTACGGATGTCGAACGCGATCGGGCTGCGTCGGGCGAGCACAGGATCTCGAGGTGGTGGGTGGTTGCGACCGCGGCCCAAAACTGATGGCCAGCGGTATCCGCAAGGCTGTGCGTGTCGGCGGCCGTCTTGAAGTACAACTGTCGCCAGCCCTGCTGAGCTAGAGCCTGGCCCATAGCTTCTGCATAGCGGTTCAGACGCTTACCGAGCATCTGAGCGGCTTTGTCGCGTGTCGGCGCAGCACCCTTTTGGACAAGAAGGCGGCGATTCTTCGCCTCGAGCATCTCGATGGAGGCCCGCACGAGGTCCTGGTGGAATCCGTAGAGACGGTCGAGGTCGCTTTCGCGTCGTGAGATGCGTTCGAAGTCACCGAGGTGAAAGTTCTTGTACGCTACAAGCGCGAACAGGCGGCTTGGGTCAAGGCCAGGGGCCACCCTGTCGGACCTCAGTAGTCGCTCCTCGAAGACCAGGTACTCGTTGCAAATGTTCCGCATGAGGCGCATGTCTGTGGAGTGCTGCGCGACGATGTTGATCAACTTCTTCTCGATGCCGGTGATGCCGACTTCGTCCAGCAGGTCGATCAACAGTTCGCGGGCGTTGCGGTGAGAGATGAACGGCACCAGCGGGACCACTACGTCGAAGAACTTGGTGCGGTTGGCGCGCAACGTCTCGCCGGCAGCAGCATCGCCAGCGTCGACAGCCTGAACAGTCTCGGCCCCCAAACGCTCGAAGAGAGAGTCCTTGACGGCGTATACGAACCGCAGCGGCACACCGCGCCCAAGGATTACAGCGGCCCAACGGTCCGAGAGCTTCTCATCAAGGCGGTCGTAGAGCCTCACCCAGCGCAGCACCTGTCCAAGTGCGCGACATGGAAGGCGCCCACGTCGTCGAGCGCGGCGCCGCGGCGTGTCGTTCAGCAGGGTGTTGAGCTCCCGGAGGGCCTCAAAGATCTTGGGGTCCTCAAAACGATCAAGATCCTCGAAGACGACGATGTCTTTGGACCCGTAATCGAAGTAGTGGATAATTTCGTCGAGGTACTTGTCGAAGAATGTCTGGGGCTTCTCGGCTAGGGTCACGGCGGCGCCGGCCGCCTTCACGTCGGAGACGAACCGTCCATGCGTGAGGACACGGACGACAGTTCCCATGAGAGTTACAACGAGCGCAGTCCCGAGCCAAGCGCTGGCCCGGACCCATAC
Organism: Actinomycetota bacterium; assembly: GCA_030862715.1. The sequence continues at coordinate 16,399 of JALZDD010000180.1, forward strand.
GGGCTGACTCTTTCCCGTCCATTTGATGTCGGGTAGCCAACCGAACACGTACAGGAGCGCTCCAATGGCTGCGACCGCCATGGCGGCCTGCATGAACGCCCATGGGAGGCTCAAGACAGCGATGCGGCTGAAGCGCGAACTCCTGCCGATCCGGCGGGGCGCACCGTAGAGAAGGTGCTTGACCACCTCCTTCTGGATGCGGTTTGTCGTGTCGGTTCGAGCCTCCGCGGTCGTGTCATCGGTGTCCGTATCAGGTGCCAGCGTGGAGATCGATAGCCGCTGGGTAGCTCGCGGATACTCAGCCTGGAACTCGTCGAGCACGCTGGACTTACCCGCTCCATACCGACCAGTGAGAGCGATATTCAGGTTCCTGGGGTCCTTGACGACCTCTTTCAGACGCCTTAGGTAAGTGCCATGCTGATCAGGGTCGAACCGCGGCGTTAGCGAGCTCAGAGAGCGACTCTTGACGGGTTCCGCGGGCGCGCTCGCGTCCGGCTTGTCCTTCCGACGGCGGAGCCGCTTCTTCGGTTTTCGAGCGTTGCGAGCCTCCACGTTAGTGCTCTGCGCATCGCTGACATGACCAAGGTCGACGGCCACTTCAGCCGCCACATCCGCCTCATCGTCTGACGGCCTGGAACTGGCCGCAGCACCTGCTCGGCGAGTCTGAGGCCCCCTACCAGACTGGACGTCGCTGCTCATGCTATCTCCGCATCGATTCTTTGACTCTCCCCCAAGCCGCGGACCTAACAGGATTCCCCCGCCAGACGCGACGCCAGCGTAGCGGCAGCCACCGACGTCATCGCGAAATTCGCCCCCTGATTTATGATCGAAGCCATCCGCGGCCGAGTTAGCCTTCGCGACCCGCGTATTCCTGGCCGCACGTCGTCAACCGCCCGCTGCGAGCGCACCACGACACCGTCAACTCACCCGCCACCCGTGTAGACGTGGCCAAAGCTACGGTTCTGACGCGTTACGTGCGTCTTACCGCCGCCAGTGGGGCGCACCAACTGTGTCGAGGCTTGAGGCGGTGGTGGACGGAAGTGCGAGTGGCCGGTGCTGCACCGATCGGCTGGAGCGCTGCGGACACAGGTTAGCGACCGGCTGCGGACGCGACGAGCCTGGAGACACATGGCCCTTTCAGTACTGCTTCCCACATCCACCAGTCCCAGATCGTCACCTCCGATGCGATGCGTCGGACGGTGGGCTCGTCTGCTCGGGCGTCGTCGTGGTGACAGCCCTCGGCGCCGACGCGACACCGGCCGAGGCACGTCAGGCACACTGCAGGAGTGTCCGACCCTCTGCGCAGTCTGCTCGCCGCGCCGCCCGATCTCCCGGTCACCGCCGGCTTGGCCGCTCTCGACCAGGCGCTTCGTGCCCGCGGAGCCGCGGTGGTCCACGCACCGCCGGGCACAGGCAAGACGACCTTGGTCCCGCCCGCGGTCGCCGAGGTTGTCGCCGGACGGGTCGTCGTCACGCAGCCCAGCCGCATCGCAGCCCGTGCTGCTGCCCGCCGGCTGGCGCACCTGCTGGGCGAACCGG